>JAGPEO010000417.1 GCA_018056925.1 Phycisphaerae bacterium | reverse complement strand
GGCATGACCGCTGAAGCCGTGAATCTGCCGCACTTCGGCGCGCACCGCGTACTCCTCTTGGAAAAGCCGGATGCGTTCGGCTCCTTGTTCGAGTTTGCGGCCCAGCGTATTGGCGGCCTGGTAGCCGGCCAGGAGGATCGTGTTCTTCGGGTTGGTAATGTTGTGCTTAAGGTGGTGCCGGATGCGGCCGGCTTCGCACATGCCGCTGGCGGAAATTATGACGCACGGTTCGGTGCGCTCGTTGAGCGCCATGCTCTGAGCCAGCGTGCGGACGTACGTGCAGTAGCCGCCTCCCAGGATGTCGCCGGCGACCTGGTACAACGCGCGGGCATCGGCGTCGTAGCATTCCGGGTGCATCTTGAACACTTCGGTCGCGTTCACCGCCAGTGGGCTGTCCACGAAGATCGCAATTTGCGGCAACAGCCCGGCCAACATCAGCTCATGCAGGTAATAGACGATTACCTGCGTGCGGCCGACAGAGAACGCCGGGATAATGACCTTGCCGCCGCGGTCTATCGTGTGGCGGACCACGTTTAGCAGTTGTTCCTTCGCATCGTCCACGGTTTCGTTGACGCGTCCGCCGTACGTGCTTTCGCAGATGATCGTCTCATTGGGCGGGAAGTCGGCCGGGTTGCGCAGAATGGGCTGCTCCCAGCGCCCCACGTCGCCAGTGTAGAAGAGCGAGGGGGTGGCGCCGTTGCGTTTTGCGAACTCCAGGCGCACGCCGGACGAGCCGAGCATGTGTCCCGCCTCCTCGAAGCAGGCCAACAGCCCGGGTATGACCTGGAACCAGCGCTTGTACGAGATGGTCTGGAAGAGCTTGATGGTCGCCATTACGTCTTCATACGTGTACAGCGGCTCGATGGGCGGCAGGCCCTGGCGCCGCCGTTTCTTGCTCACGTAGCGAACATCTTCCTCCTGAATGTGGGCCGAATCGGGCAGCATGATGGCCGCCAAATCGCGTGTGGCCGGCGTGCAGTAGATCGGCCCGTCGAAGCCGTCCTTCACCAGCCGCGGCAGGCGCCCGCAGTGATCGATGTGGGCGTGCGAGAGCACGACGGCCGCGATTTTCAGGGGCGAGACCGGCCAGCAGCGGTTTTTTTCCTCGGCCTCCTGGCGGCGTCCATAGAACAGGCCGCAATCCAGGGCCACCCAGTGGCCGTCGACCTCGACCATGTGCATCGAGCCTGTAACTTCGCCCGCTGCGCCGTGAAACAGCAAATCCGGCATTTCGGACCTCCTGATTGCAACGGAAATGGTAAGGCTGAAGGTAGCGGCGAGCAAAACGGAAGTGATAGGTTGCCGTGCCGTGATTATGCGACGAACCGCGAAGAATGTGCGACGGAAAAGCTCCGACAAGTTCTGACGTACGGGAAAACGTCGCGCCTTATTATCATGGCGCCGTGTGTGAGGTCGTGTCTGGACATTATGGGTCAAGGAGTCGCGGCTAAAGCGGCGCGCCGCCGCTCAGACCGCTGGGAGGTTCTTCATGAGGCGATTGCGTGGAAGTGCATGGTTGGTGGCAGGCGCGTTGGTCGTGACGCTGTTGCCGACGCCCGCCCTGGGCGCGAAAAAAATCTTGCGCGTGTTGCTGGATACGAGAGTGCTCGAAGCGCCGGCCGAGCGCTTCAGCCTGAGCGCAGTGCTTTCGGGCGAGCAGCCCAAGACGCTGCTCGAGTGGGAACGCATGATTCGCCGCGCCGCCGACGACAGCGAGATCGCCGGGATGGCCTTGATCATTTCAGAGCCGCAGATCCAGCTAGCTCAGGTTGAGGAACTGACGGCGGCGTTAAAAGCCTTCCGCGACAAGGGCAAAAAGGTTCACTGCTACCTGGAAGTGGGCGGCAACGCCTCGTACGCCCTGGCTTGCGCCGCGGATCACATAACGCTGGCGGACATGAGCGATCTGCACATCACCGGCATCAACGCCATGGCGGTGTTTTTCAAGGGTTTGCTGGACAAGATCGGCGTTCAAGCCGACGTGCTGCAAGTCGGGGCGTACAAGAGCGCGGTCGAGCCGTTCACGCGTACCGAACCCAGCCCGGAAGCCGCCGAAAATATGAACTGGCTTTTGGATGGCATATACCAGAATTGGCTGCAAATGATGGCCACGGGGCGCGGCTTGGACATCGAGCAAATCAAGACCGCGGTGAACAGCGCCCCCTTGCGGGCGGATCAGGCTTTGCAGCTAAAGCTGGTGGACGAAGTCGCGTCTTTCGCGGGTTTCCGCCAGCGGCTGCACAAAGAGTACGGGGAAGATGTGCAGGTTCTGAAATCGTTGAAGAAAAAGACCGGTGCGGAGCTCGAAAGTGCGGATCCGTGGTCGATGTTCACGCAGTTGATGCAGTTGTTCACAAAGCTGAGTGAGACGGCCGAGGCTGCTGCGCGGCCCGGCGTGGCCGTCCTGTACATCGACGGCGGTATCACCATGGGCAAGAGCGAGCCGAGTATTTTCGACTCGCGGAATGCGGGCAGCACGACGATTCGCGCGGCCTTCGAAAAGGTCCGCTCGAACGAGAACGTCAAGGCGGTCGTAGTGCGCGTCGATTCGCCGGGCGGATCGGCGCTGGCCAGCGATATCATGTGGCATGCGGCCCGGCGCACGGCTGAAGAGAAGCCGTTGAT
>JAGPEO010000416.1 GCA_018056925.1 Phycisphaerae bacterium | reverse complement strand
CCGCAAGCGGTTCGCGAACCTTCCCTGCCGCTGCGCGCACCGGCGTTGCCGCCAAAGGAAATTGCTGACGAGCCGTCGCTGTCGACATCGCAGCCGCTGATCGTCTGGTTCCGGCGCGCCACGCTGGCGGCAGTAGTGATTGCGGCGGGCGGCGCGACTTCGATCGCGGTGTTAGCGAATAGGGCGCCGGGAGCGGCTGCCGCGACTGATGTGGTGTATTTGAGCGAAATAGAGCCGGTACGCGCGCAGCAGGCGTGGCGTTCGCTGGCGCTGGACCGGGCGGTCGCAGGCGGTCCGCTGGAGCTCGGTGGCACGATCTATTTGCGCGGTCTGGGCACGCACGCGCCCTCGCGGATCGAATACGCCGTGCCGCCGAACGCGATCAGCTTTCGAGCCCTGGTCGGCATAGACCACGGCACCGGCGGACCGGGTAGTGCAACAATCCACGTGGAAGTCGATGGAAAACGCGTCTTCACAAGCGGCGTGTTGAAGTGGCAGGATCAGCCAGTGGAGATTGACATTCCCGTCGCCGGAGCCGCGCGACTGGTGCTGCGTGCCGACCCGACCGCAGACGGCCAGCGCGCCGACCACGTCGATTGGGCCCTGGCAAGGTTTGAATTGGGAACGTCTGCGACAACCCAGCCGAGCGATGAAGGTCGCAGTGAACCCGCAGAGCCGGGAGCCGTTTGAACCCGCGACCACGTGATAAGGTAATAGAGTGATAGGGTGATAAAGGGCGATCCGCGGGCCCCCTTTATCACCCTATCACTCTATCACTTTATCACCCTAGCCTACCGCGCCGCAGGCCACATGCGCTGCAGCCGCGCGATCGCCAGTTCCTTGCCGCGCGCCTCAACCTCGATCCACGGCACATCGTGATAAGCCGGCGGCACGCGGCGGATGTACTCACTATGGCGCGGATCGCGAACGCCGGTTGCGCCGTTCGACAGGTGTACGATCTGCCACTCGGGGCGGGGCCAGGTTTCGCGGGCCGCCGCCACGAACTGGGCGTAGCTCGGGTCGTTGTAGTCGCGCATCCCGGCCTGCACGAGATGGTGGTGCGCGTCGAACACCATCGGCACGCCGGCCGCCTTGCAGATTGCCAGGATTTCCGCGGCCCCGTAGGCCGACTCGTCATTCTCGAGCACCAGCCGCGAACGCGCGGCTTCGGGGAGGGCCGCGATAGCGGCGAGTAGTGCCTCCGCTCGCCCGCTTTTTCCGCCGTGAAGGATGAGCGCCGCCCAGGGACTGCGCGGCAGGCCGAGCCGGTCGAACACTCGCGCGTGGCGGGTGAAAATTGCGGCGCTCTGGCGTGCGACGCGGCGCGAGAGCGAGTTAAGCACGACGAACTGGTCGGGATGTGCGACGACGCGAACATTCAGCGCCTGTGCCCGTCGGCCAAAGCCGCTCAATTCCGGCACGAGCTCGTCCAACACGCGTTCGCTCAGGGCGAAGTCCATAGGGAACAGGTCAGACGTTACGCGGTAAAGATGGATGTCCCGCGCCGAGCAAAATTCGAGCGCGCCGTAGAGCCGGCGGATGTTCTCTGAATACAACTCGTGCAGGGTGCGCCGCCGCTGACTCGGCGCCAGGGCCAGGTAGCGCGTGCGTGTAACCGTACGGTAGCGCACCTGCGGCCCGGCGGAGAGGCAAACCAAGCCGAGGCGCGGGCCGGTGCGCGCGGGCTGCGAGGGCCGATGCGGCCCTTCCGCGGTTGTCGGGCTGCGTCTTACCATAGTGCTTGATCGTAGGGCCGCGCGCCCCCGCCCGCTGCTTACGGCACACGGCGTGCTTGTCTGGGAAGGAACCGGTCGGGTCCGCGGTCCCGACCTACACGAAGGAACGGGAGCTAACCTATGCCGACGATTACTGAGAAAATCGCCCGTTGGGCCGCTGAAGTTCGTTACGAGCACCTGAACCCCGCCGCCATTGATGCTGCCAAGCGGTTCTTGTACGACACGCTGGGCTGCGCGCTGGGCGGGGCGCAGGTCCATGACTGCAAGATCTTCCTTGAGCACTACCGCGGCCTGCAGCAGCCCGGGCCGTGCACCGTGATCGGTTCCGGCGACAAGATGAACCCGGTCGCGGCCGCCATGCTCAACGCCCTGATGGTCCGGGCCATGGACTACAACGACATTTATTGGAAGCAGGACCCGTCGCACCCGTCCGACCTTGCCTCTGCGCCGCTGGCCATCGCCGAATGGAAGCACCTCCCCGGCAAAGACCTGCTCCTCGGGCTGGTGCTGGGGTGGGATTTCACGATGCGGCTGTGTCATATTGCGGTTCCGGGAATCCGCGAACGCGGCTGGCACCACGCCACGCTGATGGCCTACGCGACCCCGGTCGTTGCCGGCAAGATGCTGGGCCTAAGCTGGCAGCAGATACAGCACGCCATCGGCATCGCCGCCTGCCACCGCTTCACGCTGGGATGCGCGGTGGCCGGCAAGCTGACCATGATGAAGAACACGGTCAGCCCCATGGCGACGCGCGACGGCGTCGAGGCGGCTCTGCTGGCCCAGCGCGGCTACACCGGTCCGGAAGGCGTGTTCGAGGGCAAGGAAGGCATGGAGCACTGCCTGAGCAAGGGCTACCCGGGCGAGGGCAAGAGCTGGGACTACACCTGGATCACCGACAAGCT
>JAGPEO010000101.1 GCA_018056925.1 Phycisphaerae bacterium | reverse complement strand
CGCCGTCACCCGTGGCCAGCGCGCTCCCCAGGCTGCCGCAGCGGACGCCGTTTTCGGCCGACAATGTCGAGAGGTCCGGCGCGTACCGGCCGTTCACGAGAATCATTTGCTCGCCGCCCACATCCCACGGCAAAGCACGCAGCATCGCTCGTTGGGCCGGCAAGTCGCAGGCCGCAGCCGGCCTGAATGGCGTGCGCTCCAGGGCGCTAACGTTTGTAAAGCGCCAATCCTCATCGCGCGTGGTCGGAAAGCCACGTTCCAGGAAGCGCGCCAGCGCCGCCTGCCGCAGCTCCCGCAGCCACGGACGGCCGCCGTCAAGCCGACCTTCGAATTCCTCAAAAGCGGCCGCGAAACTGTTTTTCGGTTCCGTCGCGGTAATCACGCCGACTCACCCTGCCCTTTCCGCCGCCGCCTGTCCCGCCACTGCCTCGATGGCCTGCTCGTCGCTCAGCCAGCCGTAACCCCGCTGTTCGAGTTCCAGGGCCAGCTCCTTGCCGCCGGAGCGCACAATTCGCCCGCCGGCCAGCACGTGTACATAGTCTGGCACAATGTAATTGAGCAACCGCTGATAATGTGTGACGACAACAAATGCCCGCTCCCGACTGCGCAAGCGATTGACGCCGTCCGCCACGACCTTCAGGGCATCGATGTCCAGACCCGAATCAGTCTCGTCCAGTATGGCCAGTCGCGGCTCGAGCACCGCCAACTGAAAAATTTCATTGCGTTTCTTCTCGCCGCCCGAGAAACCTTCGTTAAGCGCGCGGTTCAGCAGTCGCTCATCCATTCCCAGCAGCCGGATGCGCTCCTTCACCAACGTTAGAAAATCGAGCGCGTCGACCTCTTCCAGCCCGCGGTACTTTCGCTGAGCGTTTAGCGCCGAGCGCAGAAAGTAGCTGGTGCTGACGCCCGGGATTTCGACCGGGTACTGGAACGCCATGAAAATCCCCTCGCAGGCCCGCTCCTCCGGCGACAACTCGGTCAAATCGCGCCCGCGGTAAAGTATGCGTCCGGCGGTGATCTGGTAGGTATCGCGGCCGGCGATAACCTGCGCCAAGGTGCTCTTCCCGGAACCATTCGGCCCCATGATAGAGTGCACCTCGCCGGCCCCGACCATCAGGTCGACCCCTTTGAGTATCTCCTGTCCATCAACCGCGACGTGCAGGTTTTCAATTACAAGCATTCCAGCTCCGTTTTCTATGCGCTTACTTTGCCCTCACGCACTCTTAGCCGACACTTCCTTCGAGACTGACCTCCAGCAGCTTCTGGGCCTCGACCGCAAACTCCATGGGCAATTCGCGGAACACTTCCTTGCAGAAGCCGTTGACAATCATCGAAACCGCGTCCTCGGTCGAAATGCCGCGCTGGTGGCAATAGAACATCTGGTCATCGCCGATCTTCGAGGTAGTGGCCTCGTGTTCCATGTGGGCGGTGCTGTTCTTGACCTCGATATACGGGAAGGTGTGCGCCCCACAGTGCTCGCCGATCAGCATTGAATCGCACTGCGTAAAGTTCCGGGCATACTCGGCCCCCTTCAGTATCTTCACCATCCCGCGGTAGGTGTTCTGCCCGTGTCCGGCCGAAATGCCTTTCGACACGATGTAACTGCTCGTGTTCTTGCCGATATGGATCATCTTGGTGCCCGTATCGGCCTGCTGATAGTTATTGGTCAGGGCGACGCTATAGAATTCGCCGACCGAATTGTCGCCCTGCAGGATGCAACTGGGATACTTCCAGGTAATCGCCGAGCCGGTTTCCACCTGCGTCCAGGAGATGCGCGAGTTGCGGCCCAGGCATTTGCCGCGCTTGGTAACGAAGTTGTAGATGCCGCCACGGCCCTGGGCGTCGCCTGGGTACCAGTTCTGCACGGTCGAGTACTTGATCGTGGCGTCGTCCAGCGCCACCAGTTCCACCACCGCCGCGTGAAGCTGGTTCTCGTCGCGCATCGGCGCCGTGCAACCTTCCAGGTAGCTCACGTGGGCCCCGGGCTCGGCAATGATCAGCGTGCGCTCGAATTGCCCGGTCTGGGCCGCATTGATACGGAAGTAAGTCGAGAGCTCCATCGGGCAACGGACGCCCTTGGGTATGTATGCGAACGAACCGTCGCTGAACACCGCTGAGTTCAGCGTCGCGAAGTAATTGTCCGAGTACGGCACCACCGAGCCGAGATAACGCCGCACCAGTTCCGGGTGATTCTGCACGGCTTCGGAGAACGAACAGAAGATGATCCCCAACTCGGCCAGCTTCTCCTTGAACGTGGTCGCGACCGAGACGCTGTCGAACACCGCGTCGACCGCCACGCCCGCCAGCCGCTTCTGTTCCTCCAGCGGGATTCCCAGCCGCCGATAGGTTTCCAGCAGCTTCGGATCGACGTCCTCCAGCCGCTTGGGGCCGGTCTTCTGCTTCGGCGCCGAGTAGTAGAAGATGGCTTGGTAATCGATCGGCGGATAATGCACGTTCTGCCAGGTCGGCTCGGTCATTGTGAGCCAGTGACGGTAAGCCTTCAACCGCCATTGCGTGAGCCACTCCGGCTCGTGCTTTTTCGCAGAAATGAGGCGAATAACTTCTTCACTCAGTCCGCGCGGAACGGTTTCCGTCTCGATATCGGTGACAAAACCATACTTGTATTCAGATTGCGCCCAGGTTTGGAGCGGATCCGCAATCTTCGTCATTCAAGCGACTCCTTACCGGCCCTGTTGCCGGCGTCCTTGCCGCGGGCCGCGCCTCTGGCCGCGCCGCGCGGCCTGAATTCGCAATGTTCGTGGCCGTCCAGAACGCAGCGCTCCAGTGCGAGCGCATCTCCCAGCAGCGTGCTGAACGCCGCCCGCTCCATATCGCAAACCTCGCGGTGCGCTGCGGCCACGCCGTAAAACGGGCAGGTGTACACGGTCAGGCGTTGCGCGCCGCGCCCCGTCTCGGCCTCCGCCAGCACGCCTTCGCGGCTTAAGTGATCTGCCAGCCGCCGCAGCCGTTCGCCCGGCGGGCCATCGCCGACAAATTGCTGCGCGTTCTGCGCCATGCGGTTACTGACGGCCTGCAACAAGGCGCGCCGCCGGTCCCGCCCTGGCATCTCGGCAATCTGCTCCAGAAGCAATCGCGACAGCTCCTCGGCTTGCCCGGCGAGCATCCGCCGCGCATCGTCTGACAAGGCGAACACGTCCGCGGGCCGGCCGGGACCCTGGCGGCGGCGGGTGCGAATCAGCCAACGGCGGGCCACCAGGCGGTTTACCTGTTGGCGGACCGCGGTTGTCGTAACCCCGAGCTCAGCAACGAGTTGCGTGACCGTGCTGGGCCCGCGCCGCGCCAGCAGATTCACGATCCGCTGGGCGGGCGAGTCCGATTCGTTGTCGTAAAACGGTGCTGTCATCGAACGGACTCCTACTGAGGGTATGCGTTAGAACAGTTTTATCAATCCGATGTGTCAAAACTCACGATCCGCCAAGAGCGGCCGGCTCACGAGCTCACCAGTTGGGGTAACGCTCGATTGCGTGACGAGATCAGTGGGGTGTCGACACCAGTTGGGTGGCGAGATCAGTTGGGTGCCATGCCCAAGCTGTAAGCGCGGGCATGCCATCACCAGTTGTTCCCCCCTGCCCGGCTGTTCAGCGCTTGCCTGCGTCAGTCGCCCTGCGCCTGACGCCGTCAGCGACGGCATGCGTTAGTCACCGTATGTGGCGCCGGTAACGAAAGCATGCCCGCGCGCTACGCGGCTTGGACACAACACCCCGTCCCGGTCGTTGGCCATCGTGTGCTCGGCAATTTATAATGCCGGTCATGAATCCTTGGCGCATTAAATCGACAGTCCTTTCTGGGATTAGTGTGAGGGCGGCGGCCGGTGCTCTTGCGGCGGCTTTGGCGCTGGCAGTTGCAGCGCCGGCCGGAGAAACCGCGAGCATAGCGCCGGACTTGGCGAATCAGGCCGGCGTGGCTCAGAACGATCAGAGCCAAGATCAGCCGAGCCTGCCGGACATGGCTGGCCAACCGGAAGCTCCGAAAGCCGGCGAAGATCAGCACTACCGCGAGCGGGAGGTGCTCGACCCAGAGATAGGCGAATGGGTCACGGAGGAACTGGCGGAGGACGGGGCGAGCGATGAGTTAGCGTCGGCTCGGGCCCTGCTGGCGGAGGGGCAGCCGAAGAAGGCGCGAAAGATTCTCCAGCAATGGATCAAGGAAAACGAGGGACACGAACGGTACTACGAGGCCGTTTTCCTGCTGGGCGAGACGTGGTTCGAGTCGAAAGATTACTACCGCGCCTATGAACAGTACGAACTGGTCGTCGAAAACACCGGCGGCGAGTTGTTCCACACGGCCCTGTTCCGCGAACGCGACGTGGCCTTGGCGTTCCTGTCGGGCGAGAAGCGTGTCGTATGGGGCATCTTTCGATTCCCGGCCACCGACGAGGCGATCGATATCCTCGACCGCATTTGGGAGCGCGTGCCGGGCACGCGCCTGGGTGAAGAGGCGCTGCGTACCAAAGCCGATTACCGCTTCAGCCAAGGCGAGATGGACCTGGCGCAGGACGAGTACGCAAACCTGGCGCGCCAGTTCCCCACCGGAAAGTACACGCAATTCGCCATGATGCGCAGCGCCGTGGCGGCCGAGGCGGCCTTCCCCGGAATCAAATTCGATGACCGGCCGCTGCTGGAGGCAGACGAGCGTTACCGCCAGGTTCAGGCGGCGTACCCGATTTACGCGGAGCGCGAAAACGTCGCCCAGCGGCTGGAGGGCATTCGCCAGCAGCGGGCCGCCAAGGACTTGGACATCGGGAAGTGGTACGAGCGCACGCGACAAAAATCGGCGGCCGAATACTATTACCGGCTGGTTCTAAGCGATTGGGGCGACACGCTGGCTGCGGCGGAAGCGCGTCAGCGGCTGCGGACGCTGGGGGTCGAGGTGGAGGACGCGGAATGAAGGGACAGCAGTTCTGCTTGATAGTCCTGGTCACGCTGGGGCTGGGCGGCACCGTCGGCTGCGGCTATCGCCACGGAGGGATTCATCGCTGCGACGTTCAGACGGTGTACGTGGACATGTTCGGCAGCAAGGAATTCCGGCGCGACCTGGAGTTTAAGCTAACCGAGGCGATCAAGAAACGCATTAACCTCGATACGCCTTATCGGCTGGCCCCGCCGGAAAAGGCGGATACGATATTGAAAGGCGAGTTGCTGGAGGAGCGCCAGGCGGCCTTTGCCCAAGACTATGCCTCCCGCCAACCACGGGAGATGGTTCTGGTCCTGGCTGCCCGCGTGCAATGGAAGGATTTGCGCTCCGGTCGGGTGCTGATTGACCAGCCGGTCGAGTTGCAGGCGGCCGATTACGTGCCGCCGGAGGGTCAGCCGGAAGCCCTGGCCCAAGAACGGGCGATAAATCTGTTGGCGGCACGGATTGTAGCCAAAATGTACGAGGAATGGTGACGGATCGGTGTTCGGCCCCTTCAAGCGACCAACGAAAAAACGGATGTCTGAGGATCTCAAGCCCAACCAGGAATCACGGCCAAACGGCGGCCCCCCTCGCCCGCCGCGTCTGACGCGCGGCGCATTTAGTTGGGTCCTGCTGGTGATGCTGGTGATAACGCTGCTGGTGATGTTCAACCGCGGCATGGCACCTGGGCAGAAAATCCCCATCTCCGAATTCTGGACGCAAGTGCGCAACGGCAACGTGAAGGAGGTGACGATCCGCGAGGATTCGATCATCGGCGAATTCGAGAGGTTGCCGTCCCATGCCCAAGGCGACAGCAAGCGCTTCGAGTGTACCTACCTCAAAGCGGCCGATAAGGTCGAGGAAATCCGCAAGACTATCGAGAGCGACAGTCCACGCCCGGTAACTATCAAGAGCGAACCCAGCAACAGCCTGCTGATGAATTTGCTCGTCACGACCTTACCGTGGCTGGTGCTGTTCGGCGTGGTGTGGTTCCTTCTGTTCCGGCAATTGCGCCAGACCGGCGGGGGGCCGGGGATGCTGGGCAACTTCGGCCGCAGCCGGCACCGGATGACCACCAAGGAGCACACCAACGTCACGTTCGCCGACGTGGCCGGCATCGAAGAGGCCAAAGAAGAAGTCTACGAGGTCGTCGAGTTTCTGAAGAACCCCAAGCGCTTCCAGCGGCTGGGCGGGCGGATTCCGCGCGGCGTACTGCTGATCGGCGAACCGGGGTGCGGCAAAACGTTGCTGGCAAAAGCGATTGCCGGCGAAGCAGACGTGCCGTTCTTCTCCATCAGCGGTTCGGACTTCGTCGAAATGTTCGTGGGCGTGGGCGCTTCTCGAGTGCGTGATCTATTCCGCCAAGCCAAGGAAAACTCGCCCTGCATCGTCTTCCTGGATGAAATCGACGCGGTCGGGCGGCGGCGCGGACTGGGCTTCAACGGCGGCGGGCATGACGAGCGCGAGCAGACGCTGAACGCAATTCTGGTCGAGATGGACGGCTTCGAGAGCAACGACCAGGTGATCGTGATTGCCGCGACAAACCGGGCGGACGTGCTCGATCCGGCACTCGTGCGGCCGGGACGCTTCGACCGCCAGGTGTACGTGCCATTGCCCGATGTGAAGGGGCGGTTCGAGATTCTGCGCGTGCATGCGCGGAAGGTGAAAATGCAGACCCCGGTCGACACGAAATTACAGCGGCTGGCCCGCGCCACGCCGATGTTCAGCGGGGCGGACCTGGCCGCGATCATCAACGAATCGGCGCTGCTGGCGACGCTGGCCGGCAAAGACGCGATCGACATGGACGATCTGGAAGAGGCGCGCGACAAGGTCCGTTGGGGGCGCGCCAAGCGCAGCCGCGTAGTCGAGGAGAAGGACCGCGAGATGACCGCCTATCACGAGGCGGGGCATGCGGTCGTGCAAACGCTGCTCAAGGACGCGGACCCGGTTCACAAGGTCAGCATCATTCCACGCGGGCCGTATGGCGGGGCGACCTTCTCGCTGCCCGAAAAGGACCGCCAGAATTACAACCGGTCACACGTCGAGGCTACGTTGCGCGTCTTGTGCGCGGGCCGGCTGGCCGAGGAGTTGGTCGGGCACGACACGAATTCCGGCGCCGCGGCCGACATCCGCCAGGCAACGATGATGGCTCGGCACATGGTTACCGAATGGGGCATGAGCGACAGAGTTGGGTTCGTGTACTGTGGAGATGAACCGCTCTCGACCCGCACCGCGCCGGATTTCAGCCTGGGCGGCAAGGACCTTTCGCCCCGAACCGCGGAAATCATCGATGAAGAGACCAAGCGGATCATCGATGAGGCCTACGCCGACACACGCCGCATCCTGGCCGAAAACCGCGATAAGCTTGAAGCGGTCGCGCGGGCGCTGCTCAAATACGAAACCCTCGATGGCGAAGAAGTGCGCGCCCTGGTCAACGGCGAGTCTCTAAATCGCCCGACGGTGGCCGACCTGATCTCGGCCGAGCAGAACCGGCGGCTGGAGGCGCCTCTGGCGCGCCCCGTCACGCATCGGCCGCAGGCGGGCGAAGAGCCGGGCCCGATTCCCACGCCGGCGTAACTCGGCCAGAGTGATAAAGTGATAACGTGATAGGGTGATAAGGGGATTTCGCGGGGCCCCTTTATCACCCTATCACCATATCACCATATCACCTTAGCTTCGGGCGCCGGCAAGGGCGGCCGCAAACTCTTCAATCACCTTGCGGTTGAACGCCGGCAGATCCCGGGGCGCGCGGCTCGTGATCAAATTGCCGTCCACTACCACTTCCTCGTCGACCCACGTCGCGCCCGCGTTCCGCAAGTCCGTTCTCAACGACGGCCAGGAGGTCATTCGCCGTCCGCGAACGGCGTCGGCGTCAATCAGCGTCCAAGATCCGTGGCAGATGGCCGCGACCGGCTTGTGCTGGTCGAAGAACGCCCGCACGAATTGCACCGCCTTGGGGTTCATGCGCAGCTTGTCAGGGCTGGCAACGCCCCCCGGCAACAGCAGCGCATCGAAGTCGTTCGGGTCGGCGCGGTCCAGCGGCAGGTCGACCGGGAATATGTCGGCCTTGTCCTGATGGTCCCAACCTTGGACGCGATCGTGATTGGGTGAAACCAGCACTGGCTGAGCGCCGGCCTGCTTCAGCGCGTCCCGCGGGGAGGTCATTTCAATCTGCTCGAACCCGTCAGTAACGAGAATTGCCACTTTGAGTCCGTCGAGCTTCTGCGGCATGGCTTGTGCTCCCTTTTCGAAGATCGATCAAGGCGCGCCAAAAGATTCTCTTGCCGCCAGAACGGATTCTCCGGCCGCAAGCGGGTGAAATCGCCCTGATTCCGACGTGAATTCGCGGTCAGGCGCCGGGCCATGCCGCCGCGGCGCGGACCCGGCGCCGCAGGGCAACAACTGACCAGAGGGTGCCGCTGATGACCTGAACGGTCAGTGCAGCTTCTTCACTTCCTCGGTCAGCAGCGGGATGATTTTGAACAGGTCGCCCACGACGCTGTAATCCGCGACCTTGAACAGCGGGGCCTCGGGGTCTGTGTTCACCGCGACAATCGTCTTGCTGCCGCGCATGCCCGCCAGGTGCTGAATCGCACCGCTGATCCCGAATGCCATGTAGAGCTTCGGCGTAACCGTCTTGCCGGTCAGGCCGACCTGTCGGCTGTGCGGCTGATACCCCGCGTCACAAGCGGCGCGCGATGCGCCGACCGCGGCGTCCAGCGCTTTGGCCAGGTCATAGAGCATCTGGAAATTGTCCTGGTTCTTCAGCGCCCGGCCGCCCGCGACGATGATGTCGGCTTCGGTGACGTCCTTGACTTCGCCGCCCGCCTTGAGCACTTCCTTGACCGTGATGCGCTCGTCGCCCGCGGCAGCCTGGTACGGCACACTCTCGCGGGCAGCGCCACCTGCGCCGCTACTCGGAGCCGGGAACGTGTTGGCGCGGACCGAGACGATCGCCGGCCGGTCCTTGGCGAAAGCCACGTGCGCCGTCGCCTTGCCGTTGTACAGCGGCCGCGTGACGTCTACGGCGCCGTCCGCGTTGATCTGCACGTCGATCGCGTCAACCGCCAGCCCCGCCTTGCGCTGCATTGCCACGCGCGGCGCAAGGTCGCGGCCCATGAACGTGGCCGGCATCAGGACAACCCGCGGATCAACCTTTTGCATGACGGCCGACAGCGCCGTGCGGTAGCGCAGGGCCGAGTATTGGGCCAGCGCCGGATCGTTGACGATCACCAGGCCGTCCACGCCCGCCTTGTCCATGGCATCGGCCGCGCCGCCGGTCGCGTCGCCTATGACGCAGGCCACCACCTTGCCGCCGGTCTTGGCGGCCAGGGCTTTGCCGCAGGTGACGATTTGCAGGGCGGCCGGGTGAATTTTGTCGTTGCGCTGTTCCGCGAAGATCAGGATGTCGTTCGTCATCGGAGCCTCAGCTTTCCGCAGCTAAGTAGTTGTCAGTTTTCAGTGGTCAGTCGCCAGGCACGCGGGGGCGGCACTCACAGGGCTTTGGCTTCTTCCCGCAGAAGTTTCACGAGGTCCTTCACAACCTGCTCGGGTTCGCCCTTGAGGACCTTTCCGGGCGGCCGCTCGGGTGGTGGACGGAACGTGTGCAGCTTCATGCCGCCGGCCGCGGAGACGAGGTCGTTGAAGCCCGGCACGTCTGCGGCCTTGAGCGTCTCGACCGGCTTCTTCTTGGCTTTCATAAGGTTCGGCAAGGAGGGATAGCGCATTTCGCACAGGCCCTTTTCCGCGGTGATCAGCGCCGGAAGCGGGACCTCCACGACTTCCTCGGCCCCCTCGATGCGGCGGTTGGCCGTAAACGACTTGCCGTCGGCGGCCATCTCCAGCTTGGTGCAGGCCCCGACGTGCGGGATGTCCAGGGCTTCGGCCAGGGCCGGGCCGAATTGCCCGCTGTCGAGGTCGATTTCCTGCTTGCCGGTGAGGATCAGGTCGTAGCCGCGAGGTTTCACGACGGCCGCAACCAAGGCGGCCGTTTGCAGCTCGTCGAGCTGGTCGAAGGCCGGGTCTTGCAGGTGGATGCCGTCATCGGCGCCGACGGCGAGCGCGGTTCGCAAGGCCTCGGCGGCCGCGGCAGGCCCGACGATCAACGCGGTTACGCTTTGCACGTCCGAGCGTTTTTCCTTCAGCAGGACGGCCTGCTCGATGGCGAATTCGTCGAAGGGATTGACGACCATTTTGACGCCGGCGCGTTCGATGTCCGCGCCGTCGGGGCGAATCTTGATGTTGGTGGTCGAATCCGGGACCTGCTTTAAGACGACCAGTATCTTCATTTATGCCTCCGGGGCGATCGCCCGAGCCAAGAATCTAAAGAGCCGCCGAAAAGGCGCCGCAAGTAAAAGGCACCGCATCTTAGCGGGTCGCCAGGGCGATGAAAAGAAGGAAAGTGGTCGACGTGGGGGAATAGGAAAGGGGTGTAGTTGAAAACCTTGGCGATGCCGCCGGCTCTGTCCTAGCCCGGAGGGCACACGGGCGATGCCGCCGGCTCTGTCCTCGCCCGGCGGGCGCACGAGCGGTGTCGGCCGGCTCTGTCCTCGCCGAAGGGCGCACGGGCGATGCCGGCGCCTCTGTCCTCGCCCGGAGGGCGCGCGAGCGATGCCGGCGCCTCTGTCCTCGCCCGGAGGGCGCACGAGCGATAGCCAGGGGCTTCAGCCCCTGGAAAACCGAGGCCCCACCCCTTCCTCCCGCCCGCCCGCCCGGCAGGGCGGGCGAACCCTTCATGCCCGCCAGCTTTTCTCCCTACACCCAGGAAAGCACGAAGGACGGGGAAGGTAATTGCGACCCGCAGAGGACGCAAAGAAAACGCGGCGGCAAGTCTTGTATGAATTGGAGAACGCAACAGACTTCCGCACTTGTAGCCTCGATTGGCGACAGACTCAGTCGCATTTGTTGTGATACGTTGTTGCTGTGTGGTGACCATGGCGGTTTGGTCGCGGGGCGAGGGCGCGGTAGGATTCCGGATCGGAATTGTCGGCCTGTCGGCGCGTCACTGGGGCAGGGCACGGTTCACGCCGGGCAGAGGGCGAGCATATGTCTGCGTTCGCTTGCGACGTTTTTCTAAGTTACAGCTCGAAAGACCGAGAAGCGGTGCGCGCAATTGTGGAGCGGCTGCGCAGCGACGGTCTGAAGGTGTGGTTCGATGAGTGGGTGATCAAGCCCGGCGACAACATTCCGGCGAAGATTGAAGAGGGGATTGAAAACTCGCGCGTGCTTGTGCTGTGCATGTCGGCGAATGCCTTTGGGTCAGATTGGGCGAGGCTGGAAAGCCAGACGTTTCGATTTCGGGATCCGCTGAACAAGGACCGGCGGTTCGTCCCGGTGCGCCTGGACGATGCGGAGATTCGGGGCGGTTCGAAGCGCGGCAGGCACCAGCTGCGTCCCCGTGTCCTGAGTTTCAACAACTCGCCACCTTAGCACTCTATCACCTCAGGCAGCGTCTCCCCGCCATTGGCCAGCAAACGCCAACAATCCGCGCCCTCCGGCTGACAGGTGATAGCTGAAAGCTGCCCCCTTTATAGAATATCTAGCAGAACCGCGCCGCGCGCAGAAAGGCCTCGCATGAATCTGTCATTCCTAATTCCCGCCCTCCGCCCCCTACTTTCTCCAGCTCACCGGTCTCCTGTTCACCTGTCTCCTGCTCTCGCGCAGCGTGCTCTCGCGCAGCGCGTTATCGGCACTTTGCCAAAATCGAGCGCGCATACCTTGGCAAACTGGCAACCTGCCCCTGGCGCAATCCAAACACCGCT
>JAGPEO010000100.1 GCA_018056925.1 Phycisphaerae bacterium | reverse complement strand
GGCAACCGCCAAGACGCCGAGAGCGCCAAGATCGCGAAGAGGGAGGAGTGGCACCGGGTTGGGGTCGGCCGACTCATGCTGAGAGCTGACGGCTGAGAGCTCTGCTCAATGGGGCCGCGGCCTTTCGCCCGCGGAGACGCCTTGACGGCGGTTTTGTCGGCTTGCTTTGCCAGGCTTCAATGGGGCCGCGGCCTTTCGGCCGCGGAGACACGCATTTCCGCAGCAGCCCATCCAGGCATTCGAGCTTCAATGGGGCCGCGGCCTTTCGGCCGCGGAGACTTGCGGTCGCAGGCGTATTTCTATACATATACCCGGCTTCAATGGGGCCGCGGCCTTTCGGCCGCGGAGACGCGACCAGTGGCCCGTGCCGTGCGCGTGCTCAAAGCTTCAATGGGGCCGCGGCCTTTCGGCCGCGGAGACCGGGGCAGGAGCGAGAACATGACCCCAAATGACCGCTTCAATGGGGCCGCGGCCTTTCGGCCGCGGAGACATGCGCTGCCCATCCCAGTGCGAGTCATAGCCATTGCTTCAATGGGGCCGCGGCCTTTCGGCCGCGGAGACATGCGTTGCCCGTCCCAATACGAGTCATAGCCGGAGCTTCAATGGGGCCGCGGCCTTTCGGCCGCGGAGACGTGGTATCATCCATACGACACCGATTACATGCGGTAGCTTCAATGGGGCCGCGGCCTTTCGGCCGCGGAGACTGCCGGCCTCGCAAGCTGTGTGGTTATAACCACTTACGCGCGGGTTTGCGAGCGTGAGGGGTATGTACGGCAAGTGTTCGGTCATGTCCGAAATCCCGCGGTGCATAACTCTTTATTTGTCAAAGACCTACCATCCCGCGAGCGTGCCCAGGACCCCCCTCCACCACCGTCACGCTCGCGGCGAAATTGCTGAAGGCAGCGTTCTCAAGAAAGCCTTGTGCATCATACCGGCTTAGCCGGCGTGAAGTTCCTGAATCTGTTCACGTTCACCCGGCGACTTGCGAACTGCGCGACGACTCCGCGCTCCAGAAGTTCGCGGTGGCGCGCGTCATCTGACGCTGACCAGCGCAGGGTTAGCAGCGTGCGTACGCCGTCGAGAGATAAGGGCGTTTGCCAGATTGGCCAGCGGAACAAAACACCCTCGTGCCGCATCTGCAGAAATCCAACGGTGCGCACCTTCGTGCCCTGGGGAATGCAGGGTAACAGCGGCAGAGCCTCAATTGCCAGGCGGTTGGCACCGCAAACCGATCCACGGCTCTTGCGGGCTGGATCGCCGCTGGGGTTGCGCCAGCGCAGCGCGTAGCGCACATCATCGACGGGGTCCCATCGTAGGGTATGGTTCTCGACAGGATCGTCGTAGCACCAAATCTGGAATAGCGCGCGCTCGAGATGCCCCGCAGTGCACGCGGCGCAGATGTTGCGGGCAAACTGGAGCATGTGCTGATGCCCCTGCCCGCCCATTGTGCGGAAAGCCGTATCTTGGCAGACGGCCTTCTTCTTGCTGTTTGTCGCGGCGGCACCATCACTTGCCAGTGCGGCCAACAGGTTCGCGTCTTCGCTTCGACGCGTGCGGAACTTCAGCGCCTTCTCGCGATAGAGCCCGGCGGGGATTCCGGGATCATCCGATACTTCAAGCGCCTGACTATAGTGCTTAAGCTTGTCGAACAGGCCGACGGCCAGCGCCTTCGCGTCAGGAAATGGCGACCGCAGCACAGGTCGCCAGGCGCCGCCAAAACGCCAACTCATGAGGGGTCTTGCATCGGGGCGGGCGAGGGCAACGCTCCTCAGCGTGCCGAGCGCTGCCAAAAAGCCAAGCGGATTGCCGCCGTCAAGGCCCGTGAGTACCAGTTCGTGAGTCGCGGTTGCGGCTGTCATTATTGGCCCTCCTCTTCCCAGCGGCTGACTGTGCGGTCGGCCAGGCGCAGAACGGCCTCCAGGTAAGCAAGACCCCACCAGCCGTGGCGGCGAGTGAGTGTCCAGAAGCGGTCGCAGATGCCCGAGTCCAGCCGATGAGGGGCGACCCACGCGGTGCGCTCAGAAGCGCTCACAGGCGGTACAAGCAGCGGCCCGTGGGAGTCGTCCAGCCCTTCGTGTGCGAACTGGGGCAGCGGGGGTAACTCGTCGTCGTGGACCACTGGGGCCAGCGCGCGAGCGTGGCCGTGATGGCTGGCAATTAGGTGCAAGGCCAAGTCAGCTAGGTCGTCCACGATGCCCTGAAGCACATGAGGATGGTGCTCGGCGATCTGCATAGAGAGCATTTCATGGCGAAAGTCGTCCGGCAGTCCATCGCGCGGTATGCCGTTGCGCGCCGCGCGGGCCACGGATTTGGCGAGCGGCTCGCTGGCCAGCGCCGCCAGGCGGCTGCCGCGAAGCACCGCCTGGAAACGCGGGTCGAGCTTGCCGAGGTCGTGAAGCCGGGCGGCAAGAGACACTGCGCCTCGGACGTGCTCAAGCCCCACGCCGCGCGCGAACCGCACAGCGAGCTTCGCGACGCGGGTGGTGTGTGCTGCGAGCGTGACGTGGTTGGGCGCCACGCTGGAGTCATCTGCTTCATCACTGAAGTCGACGTCACCACCGTGCTCAGTGCGATCCGCAAACCGTAGACGCCCGGGCAGCGCCAGGATCAACCCGCCAGCGGGGTGTGGGGAGATGCTTGCACGGAGGCGGCTCAGCGGCAATTCGGCCAATCCGCCCGCTATGAACGACCGTGCGATGTCGGCGGTTGCCGTCGGACAATCATTTGTCTGGCGAGCGGCGAGTGTTTTGAGTAGGCCCTTCAAGTCATCGAGTTGTTCTCCGGGATCATCGTGGTTCCAAGCGCGAACCAGGTCGATAAGTGCTGAGGCTTCGTCGCCGTACCACTCATGCAGCAAATCGGGTTGTAGTCTGAGCACGCCGCGGCGCCGCGCGACCAGATTAGCCTGTTCGGCGCGGTCCAGGGCGGCGCGCCGTGCTGCGGCAGATCCAGTGGCGGCAGGCAAATGCCCGAAGGCGCAGGTCGGCGCCTGAGCGGCCGGAATCACGACCACGTCACCTGGGATGACCTGATCGGGGTCGTTAGTTACCTGCGTCTGGCGTCGGCCGGCGGCATCCGCGGCGCGCCGCGCGCGCTCGCGTTGAAACTCGCCCCCGCGCCACACGAGCACGTGGTGGCTGCGCTCTATCTTTGCGCCTGCTTTATCATCGTCCTCGGCTGCCGCCGCGGCGTGCTCGAGGTCGCCGGTATCATCTTTCGATCCTGCCGACTCGTTGCGCATCCACTTACGCAGCAGGTGCAGTGGCACCGGCATGCACTCTGGCGAGGAAGGTGGCAGCGGGGCAAGAGTTTGCGCCCATTGTGCGTGCTCGTCAGGCAAGTCGGCCCGCCAGCACACGGAGACGGTTGGGACGCCACGCTGCGGGCCGTGAAGAAAGGGCGCGACGTCCGGGTCGGGATCGGGCAGTGGGGCGGTCTGGCACCACAGGTCGAGGTGTGCCGGCAGCATCACCGGGGCATCGCGCGCCGGTGGCGACAGAAAGCGGAGCAGTTCGGCCCGTTCCTCTTCGTCGTTGGGCAGCAAGTCGTTAATATTGGTGGCGCAAAAGTCGATGTGCAGCTGACCGTTGATGCGCTGGGCGTGATCGCAGAGCCACTTCCAGGTGTCGTGAAGGGCAGCGCCGTAGATGGGATCGTCGGTACTGTCCTTCTGTGCTTCAGGCGAGGCCACAATCGCGGCATAGGTTTGCCCTGCCTTGCCCAGACGATTAAGGCGCCCGAAGCGCTGGCGAAGGGCGTCAAGGCTGGCGCACTCGGTGACCAAGGCGTCAAAGTCGAAATTGGCGCCGACCTCGAGACATTGAGTGGCGACGACGAACGCGGGTTTGGCTCGTGAGCAGCGCTTTGTGTCTGCCTTCAAATATGGTTGCCACTTGAATAGCAGGTCGTCGCGGTCCAGCGGGCGCATGCGTCCGATCATTAGGGCCTTTACGGGCTCGTCAGACGCGCCCGGGTCGGCGTCAGTGGCCTTGAGCAATTCGAAGACGGCCTTGGCCGTGTCTACACGGTTGACCATTATCGCGATGCGGCGTGCACCCTGGTCGGCGAAGGTCTGGGCGCAGATCGCGAGTTGTTCTTCGATGGAACCCTTCTTCGGGACTGGAGTCAATTGTGCCGCTTTCGGGGTCATGAGGCGCGGTCCGAGATGGTCGGGGGAGAGGTCTTCCTCCGCCAACTCAAAGCGCGCCGCGCCGCTTCTGGGCGTTGCGGACATTTCGACAAATGCAAAGGGCGTGTTCAGGGGCTCTTCGGCAAAAGTACCGCCGCGGAACAGGCGGACCGCTTCCAGCGTCTGCCGGAACGGTTCAGCACAGTGGGCCTCATCCAGGAAGATCAGGGCGTCGTTGCCCGCGAGGCCGGCGTGTATTGGCGCCGAGCGGGGGCTTACGCCATAACCGCGAAACAGCAAACGCGAGCCAAGCTGATCGACGGTCGTGCAGATCACCGTCGGTTGCAGCGGTGAGACCGCCCAGGCGTCGTCGCGGTACATACCCCCGCGAAGCTGGATAGCGGCCACCGGCGCGGCGAAATCGTCGCCCGATAAGGAGCGGACGCGCTTGGCAACACGGCTCAGCACGCCGCTGCCTTTCTCGTCGACGGCCCTGCGCAACGCTTTAGCGATCAGCAGCGCGCGTTCGTACGCCTCGTCGACGATGACGCGCCGGTCAACACAGAAGAAGATCCGGCGCGGCGCTGTTCGGTTCTGAGGCGGCAACTCCGCCTCAAGGGCCAGATGGAACAGTGCTATGTCGATGCACGCGGTCTTGCCGCTGGCCGTGGGCAGCGCCAGGGCGCTGGGCCAATTCTGCGCATTTGTGTCTTCGTCGCGCCATTTGCCCTCGATCAGGTCGTGCAGAAGGCGCTGTTGCCACGGGAACGGTTCGCTGACGGCGTGCAGGGACCGAAGGAAGTCGGGGAAATCGGCGGGGGTCAGCGCTGGTAGCGTGCTCACTTCGCGCCTCCCTTCTGCCGTACTGGGCGGCACAGGCCATAACCGCGGTAGCGCCCAGCGCCCAGGAGCACAGGGCCAACTACGGGCTCGTCAAAGGCAAGCACAGCGTGCGTGTAGTTCGGCGCCGATCCGTCCTTGCGACGCAAAGGCGGAAAGTCGCGCGCATGCGGGACGCCGGTAAACAGCGAGACTTGGTCCACTTCGACAGCCGCCGGGCGTGGCAGCCCTACTCTCTGGCAGCTTTCAGCGATAGTCGCTTTGATCTGGTCAGGTGGCGCTGCGGAATGTCGTGGCTTGGGATGGTGGTCAAGCACGATGGGCGTGACGGTGGCCCACAAGTGAGCGCCGCCCGGCGTGGCGGTCCAGGTTTGGGGGTTCAGCGAGGCCCGGCCAAAATCGTCCGTGGCTTCGAGCGTCCAGGTGCCGGCGTCGCCCATCTTCAAGCATAGTGGCTTCGGTTCGAAGTTGTCCGTGTACAGCTTGCGACCGAGAGCACGTGCAATCGCGGTCGTGTCTTCCTCTTTCCTCGGAGACATGAGCGCCATGCCCATAATGCTTCCGTCGGCATGGGCGTAGCCGACAAACGGCAGCGGCACGATTGCCAGGTGCGGGCGCTCAAGACGTCTGCCATCGCGCGTGTGCCCGCTGAGAGCTTCGGGAATATCCTCCGGGCGCGTGTCGCTCATGAGCAACTTGCGAAGCGTCTCGGTCAGGCGCAGCGTTGAAACCAGCGGCGGGCGGCGACGCTCGTTCTCAGCGGGACGCAGCAGCAGGAAGGCTGGATCAAACACGGAATGGTGCGTTGGCGCGGTGAAATCTTCACGCGATACTGGCTTATATCCGGCCCATAAGCCGGGCGTGGGGCGCAGGTCCGTGCCGTGCTGTTGGTTCAACTCATACAGGTCGCGCAGGTACTGAAGCCGTCCGGGGCTCGGCACGCGCAGGTGGAGCGGGGCGGCCCCATCGGCGGGAACAAGCGTGGCTCTGGGGGGATTGAAGTCAAGCCAGCACTGCACCTGAGACGCCGAATGACCGACGCGCACGACGCGAGCGCAAAGCGCGGCGAGCTTTTCCCGGATGTTCGGGGTAAACGCGGCGTCCACATTGTAAATGAAGTGCACGACAGCTTCGTGTGGAATAGCTACAGGGAATGGACGGGCGTAGCGCGGGCGGTGCTCGGGCATTAGGGCCAGACCGTTTTCTTTCGCCGATTTAAGCGACGTCAAGCCCATGATTTTCTTCAGTAGCGCCTCGTTACGACCCTTCTTGCCGCGCGAGATGGTTGTGTCGTTGACGGGCACGTAACTGGTCACAATTGACCGTTGCTCGTAACCCGAAGCACAGATGTGCGCCGCGGGTTTTCGCTCCAACCACCTTAAGGCCTCGTCAAATTCGGCCTCCTCGCCAGCCGCGGCGACCAGTGCCATGAACAGGCGATCTGGATGCGGCGGCCATTCTGCCCGCTCGCGGTCAGTCGGGTGCGTGGCCATCGCCCAGCCGTTGAGGTAGCGAGTGGCGATTGAGAATTGACGCGCACCCTCTGGTTCTCCGGGCGCATTGGCCTGTGGGTTGCGTTCGGCCGCCATGGCTCATTCCTCCGCGCCGGCGGACTCGCCTTTCCCGGACGCCGCCAGCCGCTGGCTGCGGACGACGAGTTCCTGCAACTCATCGGATGCCGTAAGCTGGATCGGTTCCTTCGGCCATGCAGTGGGGAGGACCTTCCGCAGCTCGCCGACAGCGGCATTGAGTAGTGCGACCGAAGCGCCGGCGGAAAGCGAGTAGTAATTGGCGGGTTCACCCGGCTGATCAAGCAGTTGCCAAACGAAGGGCGTCGTCGGCACGAGCTGGCAGCGTGAGCGCAGGTCGCAGCCGCCTTCGCGGGCGAGCGTTGCAGCGCAAAGGCCCAGTGCGGCCAGGGCGGTACGCGCCGCGCGGTTAGCTTCGTCCTGAACCTCCTGCTTGGTAGGGAAACACAGGCGGCGCAATGCTGGCAGGGATAGCGTTGTCCTCTGCTCGGCCTTGGAGATGGTGAAACCGCCAATCGGCACCGCGCGTTCCGACTCGTCCAGTGCCAAGATGTGGGTGCGTGGGCGCCCGTCCGTGATCAGAAGCACTGGCGTGCGCGCGTCCGGCCTTTCCAGTACGGGGCGGTCGTTCTTGTCCTTGCGGACAACAAGGTCTGGCGGGATGTTGCCGTGGTTCAATGACGAGGGTTTGCCGGCCTTCTTTCCTTCACCATACTGCTTCGGTTTGCCATCCTTGTCGGGGACCGCGTGCTTTGGGTTGAGCGTCCATCCGAGTTCCGTCTTAGCCTCGTATACGGTCGTCGTGCCGCCGTCCTTGTCGAGGCGGATCATCAACGGGTCGATGCGACTGCTGGTCTTAACACCCGGTATTGCATCGTATCCCACGATCTCCGAAACCAAAGCGCGCTGGAACTTGGCGCCCAGCCCGCCCTTGGGCCCAGTTGAGTCCCACATGCCGAAGATTAGCGCGGTGGGGCACATTTCCAGCAGCGCGGTGGCGTTGCGCAGATCGACCATGTCCAGACGCTTGCCGCGTTCTGACTGGCGAAACAGTTTTCGTCGCTCACCCGTGCCGTCGAAACTATCGCGCAGAATCGCGTCAGCGATGCGGTGCGGAGCATCAAGGCTGGTCACGCGAATTTGCTTCTCAAGGCGCGCGTCGTTGAAGTTCACAACGATTACCGGCAACTCGAGGCGCCCGGCCTCCCAGGCGTCGAGGAGCGCGAGTTCCATGCGGTTGGCCTGAGATTGCACGGAGTCGAGTAATACGCAATCAACGGGCGCCTCGCGCCCGGGCACGAAGCGTTTCTCAGTGGCGTACTTGCCGCCTTCGTACGTAGGCGGAAAAACTTTGTCTCCCGGCCCGCCCGCGGGCTGATACTCGGTCACGCACCGAAATGCGGCAGCCGTTCCGGAGACCGCGCTCTTCAAGACATCTAGAGTTAGTTCACACACGAAGTCCTCCTTTCTGATCGAGCTGGCAATAATCTGAGCAGCAGGTTTTTCCACTAACGTGACGGCACTTGCCAAGATAGGACGACGGCACGCCGCAAAATGCCGAGAAAAGCCCGTCGAAATGGTCGGTTGCGTTCATGTGCTCGCCCTCAAGAGAACAAAAGCCTAACACGGGTTTGCGGCTTATTCAAGTTCCGCGGGGCTCGGCTGGCCGGCTCCTGCCCGGTTCCTGGCCGGTTACAACTGCTCCCGCACGCTGTACGATGCCGGCCAGGGAGTTTGGCTGATGGCAGATGCGTTGCCGCCGACCTCGCGGCCGACAATCTACCTCGTTTCAGACGGCACCTGCCGCACCTGCGAGAACATCGCGCGGGCCGTGCTGGTGCAGTTCGGCGACATCGACGTCCAGATCATCAAAAGAGCTTACGTCCGCCGGCCGGAAACCGTACGCGCGCTGATCCGCAAGGCGGCCAAGGAGCGGGCGGTCGTCTTTTACACGCTGGTTTACGACCGGGCCCGGGCCGCGATGCAGGATGCCGCCCGCGAGCACCTGGTGCCGGTGGTGGACCTGCTCGGCCCTGTTCTAAGCAGCCTGTATGACCTCTTCAGGAGCGCGCCGCGGGCCAAGCCGGGAATCTTGTATACGTCGAACAAAGCTCATTTCGATCGCGTCGATGCCGTCGAATACACGCTCGCGCACGATGATGGCTGCCGGCCGCAGGACCTGGCCGAGGCGGACGTCGTGCTGGTAGGCGTCTCGCGGACGGCCAAGAGCACCACGTGCTTTTACCTGGCCTACAGCGGCATCAGGGCGGCCAACGTGCCGCTGTTCGCGGATTGCGAGCCGCCGCCGGAGTTACTCGCGCTGGACCCGCGGCGGGTAATTGGGCTGACCATGAACCCCTCGCGCCTGCAAAGCGTGCGCGAGGCCCGGCTGCGCGGCTGGAAGATGGACCTGAGCGACGTTTACGCCCGCAGCGAGCACATTGCGCGCGAATTGCGGGCCGCGAATGAGCAGATGGCGCGTCACGGCTGGCGCTGCGTGGATACATCGTACAAGGGCATCGAAGAGATCGCCCGCGAAGTCATGCAGCTCTTGAGCGAGCCCGAAACGCCCACCACGGAGCACGAGCGGCCGGTTGCGGAATAGCAGGCGGGCGGCTGGCCGGTTTTAGACGGCATACGCTTGCACCGCTATCCTCATTACAAAAGCAGGTGAGGGCGAGAACAACGTGACCAGTAAATTGGACGACAAGAAGGCAGCACCTGACGGCACCGGCCTAATCGCGTTAGATCCGTGGCTGGAACCATACGCGGAACGGCTGCGGCAACGTTACCGGCATTATCAGTGGATGCGGGAACGTGCGATTAAGGCCGGCGGCTCGCTGGGGCACTTCGCCGAGCGTCACAAATATCTGGGCTTTAACCGCGGGCAGCGTGACGGGCAACCGGGCGTCTGGTATCGCGAATGGGCGCCGGCCGCCCAGGCCTTGTTCCTGGCGGGGGACTTCAATGACTGGAACCGTAAATCGCACGCGGCGGAGCGCGACGAGTTTGGAATCTGGCATCTCTTTTTGCCGGATGCCGAGCACGGCGGCCGGTTCGCGCACGGCACGCGCGTGAAAGTTTTCGTCCACAGTGCGCTGGGGCCGCGCGACCGCATCCCGGCCTACGTTCGCCGGGCCGTTTATGACCCGCATTCTCACGATTACTGCGGGCAGTACTGGGATCCTGCGGAGCCTTATGTATGGCGGCACGCTGTGCCGGAGCTGAAGGGTAACCTGCGCATTTACGAGGCGCACGTCGGCATGGCGACGCCGGAGGAGCGGATCGGTACGTACCGCGAGTTCGCCGACCGCATCCTGCCGCGCATCGTGGCCAGCGGTTACAACGCCGTGCAGTTGATGGCCGTGCAGGAGCATCCGTATTACGGCTCATTCGG
Organism: Phycisphaerae bacterium; assembly: GCA_018056925.1. Classification (GTDB taxonomy): domain Bacteria; phylum Planctomycetota; class Phycisphaerae; order UBA1845; family Fen-1342; genus JAAYXS01. Next base: position 1,856 of record JAGPEO010000100.1, on the reverse strand, counting down.
CTACCAGGTCAGCAATTTCTACGCGCCTTCTTCGCGATTTGGCACGCCGGAGGATTTGAAGTACCTGATCGACACGGCCCACGGCATGGGGCTGCGTGTTTTGCTGGACCTCGTGCACAGCCACGCCGTCCGGAACGTCAACGAAGGTTTGAACATGTTCGACGGGACGGACCATCAGTACACGCACGCCGGCGGCCGCGGGCACCATCCGGCCTGGGACTCGCTCGTTTTCGACTACGGCAAAACTGAGGTGCTGGCTTTTCTGCTGTCGAACGTGCGGTATTGGCTGGAGGAATTCCGCTTCGACGGTTTTCGCTTCGACGGCGTCACAAGCATGATGTACGTCGATCACGGCCTGGGCCCGCCGTTCAGTTGTTACGACGAGTATTTCCCGCTGCGGGCCGACCCGGACGCGGTGGCCTACCTGCAGCTTGCGAACGAGCTGGCGCATTCGCTGAACCCGCAAGCGGTGACGATTGCCGAGGACGTCTCGGGCATGGTGGGGCTGGCCCGGCCGTTGGACGAAGGCGGGCTGGGCTTTGATTACCGGCTCGCCATGGGCATCCCGGATTATTGGATCAAGCTCTTGAAGGATCAGCATGATGAGCAGTGGGAGATGGGCGGGCTGTTCCACACGCTGACCAATCGGCGGCGGGGCGAAAAGCACGTGGCGTACGCCGAGAGCCATGACCAGGCGCTGGTGGGCGACAAGACGATCGCCTTTCGCCTGATGGACTCGGACATGTACTGGCACATGAACAAGGGCAGCCAGAACCTGGTCATCGAACGCGGCATCGCCTTACACAAGCTGATCCGGCTGATTACCTTCTCGCTGGGCGGCGAGGCGTACCTGAACTTCATGGGCAACGAGTTTGGGCATCCGGAGTGGATCGACTTCCCGCGCGAGGGGAATAATTGGTCGTTTAAGTATGCCCGCCGGCAGTGGAACCTGGTGGATGACCCGTTGCTGCGCTACCGCGACCTGGCCGAGTTTGACCGGGCCATGCTCGAGCTCGACACCAAGTATGATCTGCTGGCGCTTCCTGATATCGAGCTGATCCAGGTCCACGAAGACCGCAAGCTGCTGATCTACCGGCGCGGGCGGCTGGTGTTCGCGTTTAACTTCCACCCCAGCGGTTCCTACCCCGATTTGCGGTTCGGCGTTCCGGAGGCCGACGACTACAAGCTGGTCCTCAACAGCGATGAGCTGTGGTTTGGCGGGCATGCCGAAGTAATCTCCGACCAGTTGTACCCGTGGCAGCGGGTGGCCTGGGACGACCGTCCGCAAAGCGTGCAAATTTATCTGCCCTGCCGGACTGCCCTTGTGCTTGCGCCGGTGTCTCTAATTCAAGAGGCTTGATGACGAACTTCCCTGGTGCTGAGCGTAAGGGGGCCGGAGCGATGTGCTCGTTGCGTAACCCGCCGGCTCGCCGCAGAAGCGCGCTGCCGCTCAAAGTTGCGGCCGCGCTGAGCCTGGCTGCTCTGGGCGGGCTGTCGATGTTTGGCTGCGCCTCTCCGGTGCGGCGTCATATGCCTGTGGCGCAGCACGCCGAGGGCGATCGGAAGGTGCTGGCGTTCGACATGCAGCGCGCGGGCCGGCCGGATTACTGGGAATACGTTGAGGGGGATGGGCGCGTCCACGCGATCGCGTTTGCGGAGGCGTCTGGCCAGCCAGGTTCGCCGCTCGTGCTGGATGAGATGGACCAATCCAGCGTCCCGCACTTCGTCATCCTGCTGGATGGCGTGCCGTTCCACATGGTGGAGGAGGCGCGCCGCGACGGGCTGTTTCGGCTTTTTTACGCTCCGTCAAAGGTGATCTGTTGTTATCCCAGCATGACGGATTTGGCGCTCTCGGA
>JAGPEO010000099.1 GCA_018056925.1 Phycisphaerae bacterium | reverse complement strand
TCGGCTGCGAGGTCGAGGAAGTGGCCGAGACGCAGCAGTACTCCTGCGGTGTCTGCGCCAAGATCTACGATCGCACGCCCGCCCAGGGGGCGCCGCTGGTCTGCTCGCATTGCGGCGCCGACTTTCGCGCCGACCCGGATCAGCTCGACGACCTCGGGCCCAATACCGTCCTGCGCCTGAACATGCTGGCGGTACGCCCCGATATCTTCGATCCCGGCGGAATGGCCCGCTATATCCGCGGCTACCTGGGCGTCGACAGTGGGCTGGCGGAATATGCCGTCACCGCGCCGCGGCTGCGCGTGCAGGTGGACCCGCAACTTTCGAACGAAGACAGCTTTCGGCCACACATCGCCTGCGCCGTCGTGCGCAACGTGCGGTTGAATCACGGCACAATCAAGCTGCTCATGAACCTGCAGGAAGACCTGCACTGGGCGCTCGGGCGCGACCGCAAGCTGGCCTCGATCGGCGTTTACGACCTGGACATGCTCGAGGGCGACGTGTTCCACTACGATGCGGTCGATCCCGACAGCCTGCGCTTTGTGCCGCTCGGCTTTCCGCCCGACGAGCCGGACAGCCTGCTCACGCCGCGCGAAATTCTCGAGCGGCATAAAACCGGGCAGGCGTACGCGCACCTGCTCAAGCCGCTGCGCAAGTACCCGTTGCTGCGGGATGGGGTGGGCACGGTGCTCTCCATGCCGCCGATTATCAATAGCGAGGGAACGCGCGTGACCATGAACACGCGCCAATTCTTCATCGACGTAACCGGGCTATCGCAACGGTCGGTCGATCGCGCCCTCAACATCGTCGTGACCAGCCTGGCTGAGAGCATGCCGGAGGTGGTCATAGAGAGCGTCGTCATCGAAGAGATGGATCAAGGGACGGAGGGGGCGAAGACACGCAAAAACGGGCAGCCCAACGGCAAGAGGACCGTAGACCCGCAGTCGGCCGAGCCCGGCGCTTCGCGCCCGCGCCCGCGCATCACCCCGGACCTGACGCCCACTGAGATGATGCTCGACGTCAAAACGGCGGCCGAAACGATCGGCGTCGAACTCAACGCGGGCCGCCTGGCCGAGTTGCTCGAATCCATGGGCTACGGCGTGCGCGAGGCGGGGCGTGCCGACAGGCTCAGCGTGCTCGTGCCCGCCTACCGTAACGACGTGATGCACGCGGTCGACCTGATCGAAGACGCCGCGGTCGCCTACGGCTACGAGCACATCACGCCCGAACTCGTCCCCACCTTCACCGTCGGTTCGCCGCGCGCGATCGAAGAGCAGGCGGCCATCGCGCGACGCGTGCTGACCGGCCTGGGGTTCCACCAGGTCATGACGCTCGTGCTCACCAACGAGGAAGCCGCCTTCCGCAAATGGCGTCTGGAGCCGGCCACAAACACGGTGAAGATCGAGAACCCCATCAGCGTGGAGCAGACCATCTGCCGCGTTTCGCTGCTGCCGGGCCTGCTCGAGACGTTGGCAATTAACAGACAATACGACCTGCCGCAGCACCTGTTTGAGACCGGCGACTGCTCCTTCGTCGATGCCGCCGCTGAAACCGGGGCGCGCGAGGAGCGTTTCGTTGCGGCGGCAATGATCGGCACGCATGTGGGCTACGCCGATATCCGCGCCGTAGCCGACGCCTTCGTACACGAGATGGGCCGCACTTACGTCGTAAAACCGATCGAACACGCGAGCCTGATCCCGGGTCGAGCGGCCGGCCTGTTTGACGCGAGCGGGCGGCAAATCGGGCTGATGGGCGAGCTGCACCCAGAGGTGCTGGAAAACTACGGATTGCGGCATCCGGTGGCCGTGCTGGAACTGAGCCTGGAGAAGCTGCTCGCGCAGGCAAGCTAAGCGAGGCTGTCGACGCCGCGCAGCCACGTCTCCCACGTCGCGAGCTGCTCCGACGCTACTCAGCGTGGGAAAGTGGGAACGTGGGAAAGTGGGAAAGTGGTGCCGCCTCCAGCACGTCGGGCTTAACGCCTGTTGCTGCAGGATGCGCGCGGAGGGCATCCTTCCGATAATCGCTGCGAGGCCCGCTCAACTGTCATGAGCTGGGCCACGCATTCACCTGTCCTAATGCTCACCCGAAATTGTTACAATCGGGGTTCGGCTAGCCTTATCCGGCGGTTGGAGGTGATAGATGCTTGCCAATCACGTCCTCAGGGTTTCCGCGGTTGCGCTGGCCATGTTGCTGGTGCCTGCCGGCCCTACGACGTGGGCCGCGTGCGTGGGGGAGTGGGTCTACGCACCCGGCCAAACACTGCCGGGCGTGCACGGCTCCGTTTTTTCGACTGCGATTTATGACGACGGCAACGGACCGGCTTTGTACGTGGGTGGCGAGTTCGACTTTGCCGGCGATGGCCCAGCCGCCAACATCGCCCGCTGGGACGGCACACGCTGGTCGGCCCTCGGTAAGGGCATCCGGGGCACTGTCTCCGCGCTTTGCGTTTACCGCGGCGATTTGATCGTCGGCGGCCAATTCGCGACCGCCGGCGGCGTTAGCGCCAACTGCATCGCACGCTGGAACGGGACAACTTGGGCCGCGCTGGATGCCGGTCTGGAGGGCTCGTCCGCCGCCGTCACAGCGCTGGCCGTCTACGATGACGCGCTGATCGCCGGCGGCCTTTTCGAGTTGGCCGGGGGCACAAGCGCCGCCAACATCGCGCGCTGGGATGGCGAAAGTTGGCAGCCGCTCGGCAGCGGCCTGGATGCCGGCGTCGGGGCCCTGACCGTCTGGAACGGCGAGCTAGTCGCGGGCGGCGGCTTTCTCACGGCCGGAGGTGTGCCGGTCGAGCACATCGCGCGCTGGAACGGCGCGACTTGGTCGGCAATGGGCAGCGGAATGCCGGCTAGTGTTAACACTTTGGCGGTTTGGGGTGCAGACCTGGTGGCCGGGGGGCGATCCGGCGGCTTCCCGCAGCCGTTCATACTGCGCTGGGATGGCGCCGCGTGGGCGCCCATTGGCGCGGGTCTGTCCGGCTTCAACGGCTATGTGAAATCCGTAGTCGATTACAACGGCTTACTGATCGTCGGCGGAAAATTCGATCGCAGCGGCACGACCACGCTGAACGGCATCGCCGCGTGGGACGGCCAGGCCTGGCAATCGATCGCGGAGCCGTGGGCGGTGTCAGCCGTTACCACGCTCGGGGTCTGGGGCGACGAGCTGATCGTCGGCGCGACCTCACAGATTGGAGCGGGCCTGGTGCGCTGGAACGGCTCGCAATGGGACGGTGTAGGCGGCACCGGCCAGATATACGGCGGTCCGGTTCAGGCATTCTGCGAATACCAGGGCGAGCTGATCGCCGGCGGAAAACTGAACCTCGGCGGCAGTCTGTCCACGTCCATCGCCCGCTTTGACGGAGAGCGCTGGCACGCCATGGGCACCGGACTGATGGGCGAGTTGGAACACTATGTATACGCGCTCGCGGCCTACGACGGCAGTCTGATCGCCGCCGGCAGCTTTCTCTGGGCGGGGGAGATTGAGGTCAACTACGTGGCGCGCTGGGACGGCGCCGACTGGCATCCGATGGGCGATGGATTCGATTCATACGTCAACGCGCTCGCGGTGTACAAGGGCGAGCTGATCGCCGGCGGCTGGTTCGAAAACTCGGGCCTGACTCCAACGCCTTACCTAGCGCGCTGGACCGGCGTCGATTGGCAACCGCTCGGCGGCGGCACCAGCGGCGAGGTGCATTCGCTGTACGTCTGGAACGACGATCTCATTATCGGCGGCCGGTTCAACATGGCCGGCGACGTGGCGGCCAACTGCATCGCCCGCTGGGACGGCGAAACTTTTCACCCATTCGGCCTGGGCATGAACTTCCGCGTCCTGGCGCTGACGGAGTTCCAGCACCAGCTTATCGCGGGCGGTTCCTTCAGCCGCGCCGACGGCCGTCCCGTCCACGGCATCGCCCGCTGGGATGGCGACACCTGGCACGCGATGGGCATCGGCCCGGTGATGGACTTGGCCGCCTACCATGGCGAGCTATGGGGCACCCGGGCCGTTTCAACGCTGGATTCAACCGGATATCAGCTCATTCGCTGGGACGGCACGGATTGGCGGCTGCAGCCCGGCGTTTTCGATGGGAACGTTTCAGCCTTGGACGTCTGGGAGAATACGTTGCTGGTGGGCGGTTCGTTCATGACGGTCGCCAGCCGCGCCGCGCCCGTGTGGGTCCGCATGGCCTGCCCGTTCAGACACGGCGACCTGAATTGCGACGCGGCGATCGACGTGTTCGACATCGACCCGTTCATTCTGGCGCTGACCGATCCGGCGGCCTACGAGTGGCAGTACCCGCAATGCGATCAGACGCTGGCAGACATCAACAACGACGGCCTGGTAAACACGTTCGATATCGACCCGTTCGTGCTGCTGCTTACCGCCCGGTAGCGGGCATAATCCGTACTGCGGCGGCGGGAGATTCCTGGCGGCGTTTCGGGGCGGCACGCCTCGGCTCTGCTCTGACATGATCAGCGAACGTGGGGGCTCGTCATCCCTCGGTTAGTCGGCCCCTTAATTTCTTCATTTCGTGACCCCTTGATCCCTGAATCGCTCGGTGGGCGGCCCCGCATCCATCCCGTACAATGCAGGTGAGCGTTGGGACGCGCCCATCGCGGCTGTTAACGAGTAAACCATGGCGATCGAATTCCATTGCGAACACTGCGGCAAACTCGTGCGGGCGGCCGATGAGTACGCCGGCAAACGCGGCAAGTGCCCTGGCTGCCAGCAGAGCGTCTACATCCCCACCCCCGAAATCGAGCCGCTGCCCATTGCCCCGGTTGACCGCGAGGACCTGCGGCGCCAGCGGGAGCTGCTCGATGAAACCCGCCGCCTGACCGAGAAAATCACGCGCGAGCGCGACACGCTGCCGCCGGAACCCGCCCGGCCCGCCAAACAAGCGCGACCCGCGGCCGAAGGCGACGCTCGCCTTTCACACGTCGTAATGCAGGAAGCCGTCATCAACTACGCCAAAGCCATGGCCGCCGGCGACCTGGAGCGCGCCGAGGAACTGGGCCGCGAAATCCGCCGCGACCCTCGCTTGGGCGAGGAGGTCATCCAGCGCATCATGGTCGACGAAATCCCGCCGGCCGAACTGGCGGACATCCCGCGCCCCGTCTTGATTGGCTTCTTCAAGCAGTTGCGCGAAAAGAAATAGCCACCAGTCGCGCGAGACGCGTGACGGACACTTCGGGCCCGGCCGTCAATTGTCCATCGAACTCGCGGCGGCCGTGCCGGCGTACCGCATTACAGCCAACCGCGCGGAGCGGCGGATCGAGTCCATGTTGCAGTAGCGTCCGGGGCACAGCGTCTTGCGGGTGACTTCGCGGTGTCCGTAGATGCGATCGGTGCTGATGTTGCACTGCTCGCACAAAAACGCAATCAGCCGATCCAGCGACTCGAGCTGCGCCGCCGTTGGCCGCCCGGACTCGAAGTCTCCGATCAGGCAAATTCCGACGCCGCGCTCGTTAAAATAATTGCTCGGACAATACCGGCCGAAATAGCGGCCGGCCGTGCTTTTACAGTGTGCCCCCGTCTGTTGTCGCGTCCAGCGCGGGCCGACATACACTTGACCGTCCGGATAATTTACGCCGTTGCCAATGACAAAGTGATAGCCTAATCCCTGCCAGCCGCGTTGTCGGTGCCAGCTATCGATGCCTTGCGGCGAAGATTTGGGGCTGTCGGAGTGGTGAACGACAATTGTGGTCCAGCGTCCGCGCTCGATGCCCCCCTTCGGGTACCAGGCACGCGGAGCGCGCCACACCGGTTCGGCCGGCGCGGGCTTTGGCGGGGGAATAGGAACTACCGGCTTAGGCGGACGGATAGTGAGCGGTGGCGGGGGCAATGGTCTGCTCGGCGGCTTGCTCGGAGTCGCGCATCCCCAGACTGTGACCAGCAGCGCAATCGAACCCAGTGCAATCCGTTGCATGGCCAGCTCCTTCCTTCCTCGGCTGGTTTGGCGGTGATTTGTGGGCAGTATAGCCGCGGCGCGAGCGGCGTAAAGGGCTTATGGCCGGTCCGAAATTGTGGTGTTAACGTTCAGCACACGGTGATTGCTAGGGCAGACTTCGCTGCAGATCGCGGATGCGCGCATCGATCGCCGGACGCAGCCGGTTGTCCGGCGGCATGTCCTTCCGCGTTTGCCGGAGCAACGCCAGTGCTTCGGCCCGGCGTTCGTTGAGAGCCAGGGCTTCCGCCAAATTCAGCCGCGCCTCGAGCTGGTCGGGCGCCAGTCGCGCTGCCTGCTCAGCGTGTCGCAGTGCGGCCGCTTTGTCGCCTTCTTCGGCGAGCAGCTTGGCGAGGTTGGCGTGAATTTGCCACTCGCCGGGGGTCCGCTGAGCCGCCGCTTGCAGCGCCTCAATGGCCTTATCGCGCTGGTCCATTACCGCGTACGCCTCACCCAGCGAGGCCAGCGCCGCTCCGTCCTGCGGGTTCAGCCGGACCGCTTCCTGCAACTCCGGCAAGGCTTCCTGATAGCGGCCGGCGCGCAGCAGCGCCACGCCATAGTCCCGCCGCAGATCCGCATCGGCGGGTCGCGTCGTGGTTTGCCGGCCCAGTTCAGCCAGGGCGGCCTCCGCGGCGCCGCATTCATCGCGGAGCTTGGCCAAAATCTCCTGGGAGAAGCCGGCTAACGGTTGAAGCTGCGTGGCCGCCTCGAAATAGGAGATCGCGCCTTGGCGATCGCCGGCCAGCGCGCGTTCGCGCCCGAGCAACTCCAGGCTCGTAGCAGACCGCGGATAGATGGCCAGCGCTTTCCGAAGATGGGCCCGGACGATTTGCAGGTCCGGCTCCTGGGGGCGCCGCTCGGGTGTGCGTTCCAGCTCCTGTAGAATTTCCCGAGCCACTGCGATGTGCAGCTTGGCGGATTCGGGGAAGCTGGCCGCGTCCCGTGCGAACAGTTCCAGGTTTGACGACCAGTCGGCATTACGCACGACGGTGCGCGCTCCAAGCGCCACGAAGAGCGCCGCCCCCAGATACGGCAGCATGCGGCGAATGCCGGGCGAGATGGCCTGCCATCCCGAGCAGCGCCGCCACAGGTGCACCAGTACCAATGCCAGCGCTAGCAATACCGCTATCGACGGCCAATACATCAGCCGCTCGCCTACCGCCACGCCGATCAAAATGACCGTGTTGGAAAGCAGCGCATAACTGGCCACGAAGATCGCGCTCAGGAGCGCGAGCTGCCGCCGGAGAGTCGAAGTCCTGAAATACCCGCACAGGGCCCAAATGGTCACTGCGGCCGCCAGAATGCCGACGAATGTAAGCAGCTCCGGGCCGCGTTCGGCATCCACGACGGCCAGACCGTAATCGCAACTGAGGCGGCCGGGCACGAGCATCAGCCGGACATAATGACCCACGACGGTGAACGCGTGCAGCCAGCGCTGCGGCAAACCAACCCAAGCCAGCGGGTTTTCCAGGGGCCCCGGCGCAAACTCGCGCATCAAGTGACCGTCGAGCGCGTACCAGCGCGCGGCGAGGTATATCAGCAGAGGCACCGCCAGCACGCCGGTGACCAGCGCCCACCAGGCCCGGGGGCGGGCGGCCGGCCAGCGCTGGCGCGTGGCGTGCATCACCAGCAAGGCGACCGGCAAATAGCAGATGGCGGTTTCTTTGCTGAACAGGGCGGCCAGGAAGGCTGTGGCCGCCAGGAGCACGCGTTTCCAGGTGAGGCCGGGCGCGAGGCTATTGCCCTCGCTGGCGCTTCGGGCTCGGATCGCACTTGGGGCTCGGATCGCGCTTCGGGCTCGGATCGCGCTTGGGGCTCGGATCGCTGGCACTAGCGCGAGCAGGCCCAATAACATGAATAGCGCCGCCAGGATCTCCGCGCGCCCCACGATGCCGGCCACCGCTTCCGCGTGTACCGGATGGACGGCGAAGAGCAGCGCCCCCACCGTGGCCACGGCCGGGTCCCCGAACAAGCGCTGCCCCAGACGCCACACCAGCACGCACGCTGCGACGTGCAGGGCGACGTTTGCCAGGTGGTAACCGAACGGCCGCAAATCCCCCACCGCGTAGTTGGCGGCCATGGTCCAGAGCGTCAGGGGGCGGTACAGCCGGTCGCGATGGCGGCGTAAGACCTCCTGGTCGGGTGAGGCCGGCTGCCACCAGTCGCGGCGCCAGATATCAGGGTCGGTAAGAGAGCGGATGCGCGGGTTGTCGTAAACGACGGCCAGGTCGTCATAGACGAAGCCGCCGCCCAGAGTGTTGACGTAACAAAGCGCCCCCAAGGCGGCCGCCAGCCAAGCCCCATTACGCACCCAGAATGTCGCGCAGCTCGGCGATACCTGGGGTTCAGTAACAGGGAGGCTCATCAGTGACGACGACGTTGTTAAATTCCAGCAGGGTGCCTTTGGCTGCCTCAAGGCCGATGCGGGCGATATTGTACTCGACAATCACGGAGAGCAAGGTGTTGCGCTCGCCCGCCAGACGCTCGACCGAGTTCAGTTCGTTTTCCAGGTAGATCGGGTCGATGCGCTGCGTGCGGGCCTGGTAAGCGCGCAACTGGCTGTCGGCCGAGCGCACCGCCTCCAACTGCGACGGAATCTGGGCATAGCGCACGTCGATCGTTCGAGCGGCGAAGTTCACTTCGCGGACGATCTCGTCCGTGAGCCGATAGAGGCCCACGATGCTCTGGGATTCCTGTAATTCGGCCTGGCGCCAGGCGGCGCGCGGCCCGCGGTTCCCGATGGGCACCGCGAATTGCACGCCCACCGTGTACGAGATGTAGCGGTTGGTCGTAAGATGGTCGAATGAAGTGTCGGCGTTGTTGCCCAGGCCTTGCACTTCGTAGCTGAAGGTCACATCCAGTTGCGGCAGGGTGCTGTTCTTGGCGACGGAGGTATTGATGCGGGCCTGCTCGATCGCTTGCCGCGCGACGCGAATCTCACTGCGCTGCTCCAGCGCCGTGCGCACGGCCTCGAGCTGATCGTGTGCCATCTGGGCCATGAACGGCTCCTCGGTCGGCACGATCTCGATGTCCTGCGAGAGCAGCAGGTCCGGGTCGTTCAAGAGGACTTTCAGTTGATCCTCGGCGTTCTTTACGTCGCGAACAACCTCCATGTACTGCACTTCACGCGTGCGCCAGCGGCTTTCAGCGCTGCTGAGTTCCACTACCGTTACGTCGTGTTCGCGGCGCCGCCAGAGCGCCTGGTACGTCGCCCAGTACTGGGCGGCCGTTTCGGCCACGATCGCGGCGCTGCGGCGCGCCTGCACCAGCCGCCAGTACGCCGTTTCAGTCTCCAGGAGCGTCCGGCGCACCTGCAAGATGAACTGCTCGTAGGCGATGTTGACCTGTGCGCGGGCGATGTTTATTTGGGCCCGGTTCACGTCGAGCCCGAAGCCGCGCAACAAAGGCTGCCTGAGGTTCACGGCGAATACTGACTGGTATTGGGGGTTCACAATTTTGACCAACTGGTCGCCGGGGTCGATCCGGTCCCAGACACGCTGCTGGTTCAGCGAGGTCGTAACGAACATGCCCGTCGGCAGAAGTTGCCGGAAACCGCCCCCATACGTGGTTACCTGCGACACGGCCGGCCGGCGCGGATCGGTGGTCTGCAGGTCACGCTTGTCGACGTTCGCATCCAGGAAGAACTCCGCATCGAACGCGGCCTCCGCCTGGATCAACTGCGTCCGGCTGATGGCCGGGTTGTACGACTCGAAGCGGATGCTGTAATTATGCTCCAGCGCGCGTTGTATGGCCTCGGCCAGGCCCAGGTAAACCTTTCGAGTGCGTCCGGCCCCGATTTGCTTTAGGTTTTCGATCGCGCGCGGCAGTACCTGCTCATAATTGGCGATCACCCGCTCATCCGGTTTCGGCACCGATTTCAGCGCCTCCAAACGGTCCCGGAAGGCCTGCGGCGCCATCTCCGGATCGGGGATCTCGATCAATACGTCCATCGGGCTGGGCTGCGGCAGTTCCTCCGGGCGCGTGACCAGCGCGGCCCGCGGCGGCAGGTCCGCCTGCCAGGGCACCGGCTGCGCTACCGGTTCAGACGGCTCCGGCTCGGGCACCGGCGGCGGTGAATCGGGCGGCTGAGCCGTATGCTCAACCAGCATTCGATCGCGATATGTTGCAATCGAGGGCTCCAAATCACGAAATTCACCCTGGCCCTGGCAGCCCAGGAGAAGCGACAACATCAGCAGGCCGCTGACTTCCTTTGCCCAGGACGCCCCCCGCCGGCTCGCACCACGAGGCATCTTTGTCTCCCCGACACGGGGTCTACCGTCACCGCGCCGTTACTCCAAAGCGGCCGCGATAATAGGTTTACGTTCCTCACGTGTCAAACCCGAGGGCCGCTGTCGTGGGGGTGACGAATGTAAGAATCGGTATCGTGAGGGCATCGCCGCGTGTTCAAGCATAGCGCTCCTCTGGTGCGCATGCGTTGTCGGCCCTTGCGTCGCCGCTGCAAGCACTGCCCGCCGTCCAACGGCCCAGTGCGGCTCGCTCAGCGGGTACGCTTTTGTAGTGCAGACCTGCGGGTACAATCCGCCCCGGCGCTCGCGCGAACGCGGGGCGTGAGCCTTGTTGCGAAAGTTGGGCTAACCACGGCAGGGTAGACGATGGCGAAACGGCGGCGGGTTTTTATTTCCGTCTGCGAGGATTCGGCGGACGTGCATGCGGCTGCCCTGATGCGGTGCGCGCGAGAAATGCTGCCGGAGTGCGAGTTCTATGGGCTGACTGGGCCGCGGATGCGTGCGCTCGGGGCGGAAACGTTGTACGACTTCACAGCGCACGCCGCGATGTTGAGTGGGGTGTTGTCGGTTATCGGACACGCGCGGCGGGCGACACGCATCGTTCAGCAATCGTGGCGCGAGCGGCCGCCCGACCTCGTGTTGCTCCTCGACTCGCCCGAATTGCACTTGCGATTCGCGCGGCGGGCACGGCGGTTAGGACTGCCGGTGTTGTACTACATCGCGCCGCAGACCTGGGCCGCGCGGGAATATCGCAACCGGCGAATCGCCCGCGACGTGAACCGGCTGGCGTGCATTCTGCCGTTTGAAGAGGAGTACTTCCGGAAGGCCGGTGTAAACGCCGAGTTCGTCGGGCACCCGTTGTTTGAGACGCTCGCCGCCGCCCGCCCGGACGAGGCCCGCGTAATGGAGTTGAGGGGTGCCGGCCGTAGCGGCGAGGCACCTCGCCCAGGCCTCGCTACGGCGAGCGGGCCGGTTTTGGCGCTGCTCCCCGGCTCACGGCGGCACGTGATCGAGGCACTTCTGCCGCGGCAGCTCCAGGTGGTGCGCCGGCTGCACGAACACGGGTTGGCGGTACGGGCGGTGATTTCTTGCGTCGCACCGGATCGGCGGGCCCTGATCGAGGAGCACCTCGCGGCGGCCGGACTACCGGCCAGCATCGTCGAAGGGGACAACGCGAGTGTCTTGGCCGCGGCTGATTTGGTGCTGGTGGCTTCAGGAACGGCCGTGCTGGAGGTCGCGTTTCATCGCAAGCCGATGATCGTGATGTACGACGCGGGACCGTGGCTGGCGTGGATGCACCGGTTGGTTGGGCGGTTTGTGCTCAAGTTGCCGCATCTTTCGCTGGTGAACATTTTGGGCCGGGCGCGGGTTGTACCCGAATTCATGCCGTTCATCCGGGATACCGCCGCGGTGGCGGACGTGGCGGCGCGGCTCATCGCCGACGAGGCTTGGCGTGGGCTAATGGTCGAGCAGATGGACCGGCTGCTGCGGCCGCTCGAGGAGAGCCGGGCCAGCAAGCGTACGTGCGAGATTATGGCCGAGATGTTGAATCTCGAGCCGGTAGCGGCCGGGGCGGG
>JAGPEO010000098.1:9923-11818 GCA_018056925.1 Phycisphaerae bacterium | reverse complement strand
ACACGTCGCTGAAGTCGCTGCGTCTGGGCGGGTTCAAGTACATCGCAGCCGACATTGGTTGGGAACGGCTATTCGACCTTTCCACCGACCCAGGCGAAGAGCGCGACCTGTCCGCGGAAATGCCGGACCGACTCGCGCAGATGCGCGCTAAGGTGGCCGAACTCGAATTGGGGCCCTAAGCCCCGCCCGCTCAAGCAACCTCCACGAGGTCGGCATATCCGCCGTTCACGTATGCAAGCGCCTTGCTTCCAGCGCTCAGCGCGCGATTGTCGGGTCGTACTTATTGAAGAACCACTCGATTTCAAAAGTGCTCTCGTCAATACGTTGAATCTGGAACGTCCTTTCGAAGGGCAGCAATTCTGCGTGCCCGTCGATGAAGCCATACCCTTCTTTGCCGCGGTGCCGGCCAAGGGCGACTTCCTTGGCCGCCTCCTCCCGCTCATTGGGGTAATGGGCGGCCCAGTCCTCCACATGAACGTGGTCTGAGACGGCGTGTTCGCCAGTCTCTGCTAGTTCGCTGAAGAAGATCGTGTTGCACGGCTGGCGGATCCAATCGAGCCGGTTGTAACCGTGCCCGTCCCGCTCATATAAGGGATTGTCCACGCCGCCGGTGGTCACGTAGTAATTGGTGCCGTAGCTCGTCTGGCGGACCTCGCTGGCCTCAGCCGCCGTCGCGTGGGGAACGGCGGCGTTCCAGAGCGAACTGCAATCGGCCGGGCAGCGCAGCAGCTTGGATACCTGCCCATACTGCGGCCCCATCGTTTTGAGCCACGAATACTCGGCCCGAACCGCGCCGCCGTCATGACAATGGCCCCACTCGGGGAACCAACCGCCATTGTCCTCGGCATACATGTAAACGGCGATGGACAGCATGCGCAGGTTGCTTTCGCAGACGACGGCTTTGCCCTGCTCACGAGCTGTGTGCAGCGCCGGCAAGAGAATTGACATCAGCAAAGCCGCCACTGCCACTACTACCAACAATTCAATAAGCGTAAATGCCGCGGGCTGCGCAGGCGCGCGTCCGGCGGACGATTCCCTATGCATGGAAAGGCCTCCACAAATGGCTGCCTACCGGCACTCAGTCGGCAGCGGCGGCCCCACAGCAAGACCAGGCTGCCGCGCCGCAGCACCAGCGCAAGGCAGGTTTTCGTGATTCATTGTTGGACAAAAACGTTGCTGCAGGCCCGCTTCTGGGGCCCTGAGCAGCACAAGCAAACAGTGCGTTGCCGGAGAAATGACTTAGGGAGGCCCGCGCGCCAGAACAAGCGCCGGCACGAGCACCCCCGCCGAGAATTCGGGCCACACCGCGTTGAAAAGCACGAAATCCGGCGGCGGCAGAGAGGGCGCCGGCTGAATGTTCGGCACGGCGCCCGCGGCGGCTATGCACAGCTCGCACGCCTCACGTTCCTGCGCGCCATGTTCATGATGGTGCCACTTCTCAACTGGCACGACCAGCGTCGGACCAATAGCGAGCAGCAGCAGGCAAGTAATGTGGGAACGAGCGCGCATCCGCGATACCTGATAATCGATTATCAATAACAAATATAAATGCCCCGCGCCCTCAGTCAAGCATATGCTGCTGCAATTGCCTTAGTCTTACCGCTCAACCTGACGCGATTGATAGAATCAGACGGGATGACACCTGCAAGACAAAGCCAATTCGTCGTTGCCGCTGCGCAGCCCGCTTACCTCGCGCCACAGCTCCGCGCGGGGCTCGGCCGGCGCGTCGCGGCCGCGCTCGAAAAACTGCGCTGTTGCCGATGCTGCCCGCGTGATTGCCGCGTCGACCGGCTATCGGGCGAAACCGGCTTCTGCCGGACCGGCCGACACGCCATCGTTTCATCCGCCTTCGCGCACCACGGTGAGGAAGATTGCCTGCGCGGCTGGCGCGGCAG
>JAGPEO010000098.1:0-9823 GCA_018056925.1 Phycisphaerae bacterium | reverse complement strand
CGCGTGATTGCCGCGTCGACCGGCTATCGGGCGAAACCGGCTTCTGCCGGACCGGCCGACACGCCATCGTTTCATCCGCCTTCGCGCACCACGGTGAGGAAGATTGCCTGCGCGGCTGGCGCGGCAGTGGGACGATCTTCTTCTCAATGTGCAACCTCGGCTGCATCTTCTGCCAGAACTGGGATATTTCGCACCGGCCCAGCGGGCAGGAAGTGGATGCCGCAAAGCTGGCCGATCTGATGCTCGCGCTGCAAAGCGAGGGCTGCCACAATATCAACCTGGTTACACCGTCGCACGTCGCACCGCAGCTCGTCGAAGCCCTCGCACTGGCCATCGAACGCGGCTTGCGCCTGCCGGTCGTCTACAACACCAGCGCCTACGACTCGGTCAATACTCTGCGGCTGATGGACGGCCTGATCGACATCTACATGCCCGACTTCAAATTCTGGAGAGCGGAAACCGCGAACCAGCTCACGGCCGCTGGCGACTATCCCGAGCGGGCGCGCGACGCCATCCGCGAAATGCACCGGCAGGTGGGCGTGCTCAAATTGAGTGCCGACGGCCTGGCCTGCCGCGGCGTGTTGGTGCGGCATTTGGTGATGCCCGGGCAAGTCGCCGAGAGCCGGGCCATCTTCCGCTGGCTGGCCACCGAGATTTCACCGGACACATACGTAAACATTATGGCGCAGTACACCCCCGCCTACGCAGCGGTCCGTGCCGGCGGCGCCACCCGGCAGAGCCCGGCGGACATTGACCGCCGTCCAACACGCCAGGAGATAGAAGAAGCTTTTGCCGCAGCGCGCGAGGCCGGGCTGTGGCGCTTCGACGCACCAAACCGGCAAAGAGTTTGAAGGCCGTCGCCCGCCTTACTGCCCCGGGTACACAATCAGCCGGTCGTGCACCAGCAAAACCACGTCCGCGATGCCGTCACCCGTGACGTCGCCGATCCGCACCTCGCGCGGTTCGCCCATCTGGTTCGGATCACTCGAGAAACGCTTCCCCTGGAAAACCTGAAAACGCAACGCCCGCACCAGCTTCCCGTCCGGCGCCTCGGTCAGGATGTCCAACGACGCCTTGCGTATGTCAATCGCCAACACGTCGCGGACGCCGTCGTGGTTTAGATCGCCGATGGCCGCGTCGCCCAGCCAGCCGTCCTTGACATCAGTCTCGTACGAATGCTGCGCCACCAGTGTCGGTGCCCACTCGTCCGGGCGGAACAGCGCCAGCTTCTCCGAATCCGCCAGCACGACCCCCGGACGCCCCTGCTGGCCGATGGCGAGCGTGGTCATGGCGCTCACGTCATAGTCGCCGACCGGCATGGTCTGCACGACCGAATACGTCTTGTCCGAGCCCCTTTTCAGCACCAGCAGGTTCCGGCCCTTGCGGTCATACAGCACCAGCGTCGGGCTGCCCGCTTCTCCCGGCAGAGCCGTCAGGCCCGTGATCTCCGCGCCGCTGCTGTCGGCGTTGTACTGGTCAACCACATTCCAACGCCCCTCCTCAACAACCAGCGCCCGCGCCAGGTTCTTCTGAGACAGGATCACCTCCGGCTGATTATCCGCGTTTACATCGACGGCACAGAACGCCTCAGGCCGCGCGTCGCGCACCAGGCCCGAACGCGCTTCCCGTCCCACCAGCGGCGCGAAACGCCCGCGCGAATCCTGCAGAAACGTTTGCAGCATGGCAAAACGCGTAAACAGCAAGAGGTCATTCAGTCCGTCGTGGTTCACGTCGACGAAACGCAGCCCGTTGGGGTCATCCTCCAGCTCGCACGCGATCCGCTGCAGCTCCTCGCCCGTCCCGGGCTTGGTTAACCGGATAGCGACCGGCGCGCTTTCCTGCTCCTCTTCAGATCCGGCTTCCTCGTCCTCCGCGGCCTGCTGCTCACCCGGCCGTTCACGCGCCACGTATGCCAGCACGGGCTCGCCGCTGCCGGCCTTCAGCGTTCCCACCGCAACGACCAGCGGCTCCCCCTTGATCGGCAGCGGCTTGGGGAACGTCAGACGGCCGTCCGCAAAATGCGATACGCCCAACGTGCGCTCCGCCCGGCTGACGCTGAGCAACTCCGGCCGGCCATCGTTGTCGATGTCGGCGATCTGCAAGTCCACCGTTTTCACCAGGCCGGGAAACGCTTTGCCCGCCCCGAACCCCTCTTGCGTACCGGGCAGAAAAACCAATTGCGACCCAGCCGAGTCCGCGGCCACGCAGTCGGGCAGGCCGTCGCCGGTCAGGTCCCCAATGGCCAGCGGAACGCGTTTGCCTTCCATCTTGATCGGGTATGAATAGAGCCGCTGCGGCCAGTCGGGCGTGCCGGCTGAATCCTCCTGTACCTGCCAGCGGTACTCTTTCAAATGCCCCGTGACGGCCTCGACCGAGAACAAATCCGAGCCCTGCGAGCCGTCGGCGAAAGTCATACTTCGCAAACGCGGCACTTTGATGCGCCGCAATGCGCTGAAGCCGCCGCCCTCGTCCTGAAGATAAACGCACAGCCCATACTGGTCGTCGTCCAGACCGATGGCCAGATCGTCGCGACCGTCGCCGTTAAGGTCGGCGGTCAGCATCAGCAACGGCTGTCGCAGCCCGTGTACCAGACGCACCGGCTTATCCAAACCACCGCCGGCCTTCTGGTAAAAAATGTGCAGCACCTCGCCGCCGAGCAGCGCGACGTCGGTTCGCCCATCATGGTTGAAGTCGCCGATCTGCACGAAGCTGTTGCGCGGCTCGCCCTCCGGAGCCCGTACCGCGTCGGGCGCCTCGAACCCGCCGCCCGCCTTGCCCGGCAGGATCACCAGTTCGCGCGGCTCGCCGAAGAAAATCAGATCGGGCCGCCCGTCGCCGGTTACGTCGGCGATCTTCATACTCGCCACGCGGTACGGCACCGCTACGTGCTCGCGCTGCAGGTCGCCACGGCTGGCAATCTCGTTGCGTTCAAGGTGCTCCACGTCAGCGGCCGGCGGCTTGTCCGGATCGGGCTGGTAAAACAGTTCAAAACGGCTCTTATGCGGGTTCCACAGAGCAACGTCCGTGCGGCCGTCCTGATTCAGATCAGCTAACTCGAGCAGCGCGATTTCCGGATCGAGCTTATAAATTTGCATGGGGCCGAACCCGAAGTAGCTCGGCAATTCTTCGAGCTGCTCTTTCGTCAGCTCTTGCTGATTCCCGGGGGCCGCGAGAAAAAGAAAGGCGATTGTGACTGCCGAAATGAGCATTGATTTTCCCGTTCTGTTTCAAAGCCGGCCGGCAGGGCGACACCTGGCGGACGAAATTCACCTGATCAGGCCGAGAATGCGTTCATAAGTAGCTGCCGCGTCATAGCGCGGATTTACGTCCGGTCGGGCCGAACCGGCGCGGCCGGAGCCGAGGACGGAGCCGTGGACGGAGCCGGCGTGCTCGGTTGCGAAGCCGGTGCGCCCAGATATCCGCGTATGGGTGACGACCATATCGGCTGACCGGCCGCCTCACCGGGCTGTGTCGCCGGCCCGGTCGTCGGAGTTCGCTTCTGGGTTTTGTCGATCAATCTCGCGCCCGGCGGCAGCTCGAGCACGAAACGTTGCGGATCGAGCTCTACATCGAATTGAAAATCGACGTAGTCGATCGTTTCGAGCTTGACGCCCGCCGCGTCAAATTCCTCCTGTCTCCGCAGTGCCCCGGAGTCCTGGAGGAAGTACAGCACCGTCCGTAGCGTTTTGGTCTTCGGGTTGGGTTCGCTCCTGACACCCTCGATTACCCAGACCTTCTGGTCGTCGATCGTCTGTTCGGGCAGCGCTTTGAGCTCGGCCGACTGGCCCAGAAATTCAATTACCGTCTGCGGCACGACCGACATGCCGGGGTTGACCGGCACCTTGGTGTAGAATTTCTGGTCGCCGCTGCCGCGAATGAGGTACTCGCTTTCGCCGTCGAGAATGATGGTGGCGTCGTACGGCATAAAGGCCGATTCCTGGGGATCAGCCGCGGTCCGCGTCATTTCCGTGTGCACCTCCTTGCGCTGCACGTACAGCGAGCCCTTGCGCAACACCTCCACGATGCCTTCGCCGCGTCCCTCGTGCACGGCGTCACCCTGAGCGCGGTGCGATTCCATGCGCATGCGGGCCGTCATGGAACTGTGACGCCCCCAAGCCTCCTGTATTGCCTTTTGCACGGCCTCCAAGTCACTGGCCTGAGCGCTCGACGCGAAGAAAGCCGCCATTCCGGAAAACAGGACAAAAAACGTGCGACTCATGCCTGGCAGACTCCATACTCGCTGGCCGGCGCAGCACTGGGTCAGACAACCGACGCCGCCGGCTGATTGGTCGAAATTGTAAGGGCGACAAAAACGGCCCGCTACCCGCCCGCAAGCAGCCGGTCCTCCAAAGCGCCCGCCCCCGCCCGCCGACGGCCAAGTCCGGCAAGCCTTGCCGGGTCCTCACAGGCCGCAATATCGCCCCGCGGCTTGCCCCCCACCGCTTGCGAGCTATGGGTCGGGCGGTAGAATTCTGCGTGCGCGGTATTCATCGATGTTGTGTTGCTGCATCGCGCGACCGCAAGGAGGCGTAGATGGGCAAGATAAGAGTCGCTATTGCGGGTGTTGGCAACTGCGCCAGTTCGCTCCTGCAAGGCATTGAGTACTACAAGCATTCGCGAAGCAACGAGACCGCCGGCTTGGTTCACCCCAAGATCGGCGGCTATGAAATCGGCGACCTCCAACCGGTTGCGGCCTTTGACATCGACCGCCGCAAGGTCGGACAGCCGCTGGAAAAGGCCGTGTTCGCGCCGCCGAACTGCACCACGGTCTTCCAGCCTGAGCTTCCGGCCTACGGCGTGACGGTTCAAATGGGGCCGGTGCTGGACGGCGTCGCCGCTCACATGAGCGAGTACCCGGAAGACCAGGCGTTTCGGGTGGCTGATGCTGAGCCTTGCGATGTGGCGCGCGTGCTGCGCGAGTCACGCACCGACGTGCTGATCTGCTACATGCCGGTCGGTTCTGAAGATGCCGCCCGTCACTACGCCCGCGCGTGCCTCGACGCCGGCGCGGCCATGGTGAACTGCATCCCGGTGTTCATCGCCTCGCACCCGGAGTGGGCGGAAGAGTTCCGTCGCCGCAACATCCCGGTCGTGGGCGACGACATCAAGAGCCAGTTCGGGGCCACGATCCTGCACCGCGCCCTGGCGCGCCTGATGTGCGACCGCGGCGTGAAGCTGGCCCGCACCTATCAGCTTAATACCGGCGGAAATACCGATTTCCTCAACATGCTTTCGCAATCGCGGCTGAAATCGAAGCGGATTTCGAAAACCGAGTCCGTCCAGTCGCAGCTTGATACGCCGCTGGAGCCGATCAATATCCACGTCGGCCCGTCCGATTACGTCCCTTGGCAAAAGGACAACAAGGTCTGCTTCCTGCGGATGGAGTACCTGGGCTTCGGCGACGTGCCCATGAACCTGGAATTGCGACTCAGCGTGGAGGATTCGCCCAACAGCGGCGGCATGGCCGTCGACGCCATCCGCTGCGCAAAGCTGGCCCTGGACCGCGGCATCGGCGGCCCTCTGGTCGAAATTTCGGCCGTCACAATGAAGCACCCGCCGCAGCAATTCCGAGATTCAATAGCGCGCGAGAACCTCGAACGCTGGATCGCGGGGAATACTTAACGACGGCGGTAACGGCGGCCGCCCCCGCGACTGACAGCGGCCGCCGCTGATAACCACCGCCGCCACGTTGTGCCTTCTGCCCCAGCCGTCGTCTGCCGCTGGCGACTACGGTTGCGCGCCGCGCATCTCCCCTGACGACGGCTCCACTACCGGCCAACGCTCTCGCGCCTTTGTTCCCTACTAACAACTAACGACTAACGTCTAACAACTAACAACTAAAAACTAACGACTTACTACTAACGCCGGCCCCGACTGCCGACACCTCCCCGTACCATTGCTTCTCCACCCGGCCCCCTTTACAATGCGTTCACGCATCGGGAATCGCCCATCGGACCCTAATCCCAATTCTGGCGGGCTTGATGGCCGAGACCCGTTCGCCAGGGCGACCGACATGTGTGAAGCCGCCGCGGATTCCCGACTAGTTCCGGCGGGCGTCAAGCGCCATTGTAGACGCTGTTTTGTCCTCGGAGCTGGTTTTTCGAAGGGCTGCGGCCTTCCGCTCGCAGGCGAACTCACTGCGCTCATTTACCGAGCGCTCAGGCAGCGCGACCCGACGGATATTTCGGCTGACGCGCCGCTCGCGCAGCACACCGATTTCGGGTACGAGGCCTTTCAGGAAAGCTACGAAGCGGCCCGCCTGTTGTTTCCCGGCTTCGAATGCAGTTTTGCGTCGGATCGCACTTGGCCGGATTTCGAGGAGTTGATTAGCGCGCTTGATGAGGCACGCCAGTACCAGAGTTCCTTCGAACGCGTAACGGCTACCGCTGCGCGAAACTGGGCGGAAAACACGAAGCGGAGCCTACTCTATGTCCTGGAGAATAGGTTGGGTCAACTTACGGAGATCGCCCCGGCTGAAGGGCTGGATGTGATCCGAGAGTTCGTCCGCCGCATAGACCAGAGCAGGGACTCGGTTGTTTCGTTTAACTGGGATGTTCTTCTTGAGATCGCCGCAGCGGACCTCGGCGTCACGGTTTCGTATAACGGCGCGCAGGGAAACTTGGCGGTTGCGAAACCGCACGGGTCATTCAACCTGGTGGATTCGCCGAAGGACAAATATGACGAGGCTCGTGGAACAACGTTAAACGTTCCGAGCTTGGATATCGAGATGGAGTATCGTGCTGCCGAGGCGCGGGTCGTACTGCGAGCCCAAGACGCGCAACAGGCGCGGCTGCTCCTGGGGTGGGCCGAGGCGCCCCTCATCGTCGAACCGAATATCCGCAAGCTGTACGATAACCCGTGGATAGAGTTTCAGTGGGCCCGCGCGCTCCAAATGGTGCGGTCGGCAGATGAGCTGTTTGTGATCGGATTCAGTCTCCCGCCCGCTGACATCAGGCCGCGTCTTCTGATGCAGCTCTCGCGGCTGCCACGGCCCGGACGGCCGCCAAAGCTCATTCTAATTGACCCCAATGCGACGAATCTTGCAATCCATTATCGACGCTTAACGGGGTTGGAGGCGGAGCCATTCACAGGGACTCTGAGGGACTGGCTCGCAAATAGCTGATCTTGTTGTCTGGAGTTGGTGATGGGCATCAGTCCGCAATCACAGGCAGTGCTCGATAGACTCTTGAACGGCGAGCGTGTAACTTCCGGGGGCATCTCAATCGGTCGGTTAAGCGCAAATGCGACGGTCCTGCTGCAGGTGTTAATCGAGCGCGGCGATACTCTCGCCCGGGAGTCCGGAGCCGCGCAGGCGACAAAGCTGCGGGAGTTGTTTGTCCATACCAGGGAAGCGCGAGACCAAGGTGCAACCACAGAAGCCGCAACCGCCGAAAATGCGCCGGCGCTGGCCGGTGAGAAGACCGCGCAGGCTGATCGGGCACTGTCGGAACCGTCGCCGGCCCCCGTGAGGCATACCGGGTGGAAATTGGTACGCCTGACCTGCCGAGCGATCCGTGGCGTGGACCCGTCCGGCACGGCCGTGGAGTTTCCGTTCGATGCGCGCCCCACGCTCATCTTTGGTTCAAATGGCAGCGGCAAGAGCAGCCTGCTCGGTGCCATTGTTTGGGCACTCACTGGACAGGTGATTACCGATTCGCCTGATGAAGCGGAGAACGCAGCAATTTTCGCGCCGCCGCGGCCAGGCAGTGATCGCGGTACGAGACTCTGCGACTGGCCAGTTGTCGTCTCACTACCGCAATCGGGTGACCCCGCTACGGCGACGCCCGAATGTTTTGCCCAGCTTGAACTGCGGTCTGCGAACGGATCGACCATGTTCGTGCGCCGGACTTTTTCAGCCGGGCTGGAAACCAGCTCCGATGGCACGTCGTGGAATCGCTGCGCCGACCTCTCTGAGCATGGCATCGAGCCGTTAGACCTGCAGCTTTCGCTGATTTCTCCCACCGTGTTCGGCCGGCTGACCATCGACCAAGCGGAGGACACGCGGACGCTCCTGAGCCTGATGCTGGGCTACGACGATCTGGAAGCACTAGGCGATTTCGTCAGCAAGCTCGCCGGCAATCGCACGCGTCTGGCAAACGAAGAGCAGGGCGATCTCGATGCGCAGCGCGCGCAACTCGTGCAAAAGCTGCAATCGCTGCCAGACATGTTGCCATCCCAGCATGACTTACGTGACCGCCTGACCAATCTCTCCCAGATGCGAAATCCGGCCCAATCGGACATCGCCGAGGTCGGGCAGCTCACGAAGCGGAACATCAGCACTGCTGAGGCAAGCTTGGCTGAACTCCTGGGCCTCCGGGAAACGGGCCGGCCGCCGCCTGACGGCATCGCTGACAAGTTGACCACCGCGATCGCTGCTTTGGAAAAGGGCGTGTTCCCAAATTTCCCATCATTGCGTGCGATTCGGCTTGAGGAGGCGCTGCCGCAGATAGAGAGCACGACGCCGACAGAACGTTTGGCGGCGATGCAAGCCAGCGTGGACGGCTTCTTATCGTCAGCCAAGTCCCGGATTGCACAGCGGCTCGAATGGTGGCGCAAGGAGACGCAGCCAGGCAGCAAGGTGGCGCTGCTATTACGGGCCGCCCAAGACTATGACGCGGCCTCCGCGCAATGTCCGGTTTGCGAGCAGTCGATAATGGGATTGCCCATTGAGCGCGAGCTGGCGCAGCTCGGGAAGCTCGACCGTGAACTTATGCGTGATCTGAGCACTTTCTTTCGTGATCTCGTGGATGAATTCAGACGAATTGTCCCCGAGGCGCTGACTGCCCTTGCCGAATCAACAGCGCAGCAGCGAATCATGCAAGACTGGAAAAATCTGTGCGAGGCGGTGATAGACCCCGTCTTTGCACCGATAACGGCGAAGTTCGATGAAGCTGTCCGGACGATTGCTGAACAAGCCCGCGTCGCGCCAGCCGCAACGGTCAGTCTCTTGCCAGAAGACGCGCCCCCCGAATTTGTTGAAAAGGCTTCGGTCTTGCTCCAGACCGTCCAGAAGGCGCTGGCCGCCCTCTCCACGCTGCAGTGGAGTCAAGTCCACCTCGCCGAAATTGGCGATGCGCTGCACGAGTGCATCACCAAGTTGGACAGCGAAGGCGCTGCTTCGCTGCTCGGCGCGCTATCCAAGGGGAAGCAGGCAGCCGCCGCGGTGGAGCCGCTGACCAGGGTGTGCAGGGAGCTCCGCGACGCGTATACGCGGTGCAAGTCCATCACCGAGAAAGAGGGCGCTTTGGTCACATTACAGGAGCTGGAGGCTGCTCTCAATGAGTTAAAACCGCTTGCCAAGTACGCCACCAATGAAGTCAAGACGGTGTTCCGCTCTATTCGGGACAAGACGATGGACAATTGGCGCCTGCTGTATCCAGAAAACGCCAGCGGCCTGAACCCGGCGCGATTGTCGCTCGGTAAGACCAAGACCGTCGAAGCTCTTCTGGGCTGCGGTACATGCGAGGTGCCAGGGCAGTTCTTCGCCAACGCTGGCCTCCAGCGGGCAATTGCCCTCTCGTTCTACTTTGCGCTTCTTGATCAACATCCCCGCGGCTTGGCGTTCGTCGTCATGGACGACCCGATCCTGTCCCTCGACGAAGAACACCGCGAATCTTGGTCGGCGAACCTGTTAAGACCGGCCATGGACCACATACAGGTGATCCTCGCGACGCATCAACGGCAATACCTGAACAACTGTAAGCATGATTTCCGTAACGGGGTCGTCGTCGAGCTGAATCCGCGTTCCCGTCCCGGCCCAATAAGCTGGCGGCCCGGTTTTCGACTTGACCGCGCCGAGGAAGAGCTCGAGCGCGCGCCGACC
>JAGPEO010000415.1 GCA_018056925.1 Phycisphaerae bacterium | reverse complement strand
AGCGCTCTGGAACTGACGGAATTGGATGCGCGGCGCCAAAAAACCCGCGAAATGCAGCAGCAACTCGCGCAGCATCTGGAAGTGATGGAGATGAATCGCGAGGTGGCCGGCTTCATCCGTACGCTGCCGGCCACGGAAGTGGGCGCGACGAACGATAAACGGCTGCGCTTCATGGCGGCCGGGCTGGTTGGTGCCCTGGCGATGAGCGTGGGCCTGGCTTTCGTGCGTATCCGGTTCAGTCCGACGGTGAATGAACTGGGCGACGTGGGGCCGGCTAACGGCGTGTTCTTGGGGCGTCTGCCGTTGCGGCGCGGGCGCAGTGTGATGACTTCGCTGGAGCAGTGTCCGATTCAGGCTGAGGCCGTGCGCGTCGTAAGAACTGCACTGCTGAACCGGCTCAGTGGCGACGGCGGTAAGGCGGTCCAGATTACCAGTGCCAACGTCGGCTCCGGCAAGAGCACGCTGGCGTGCCTGCTGGCGCGGAGCCTGGCACAATGCGGGAACCGCGTCTTGCTGGTGGACGCCGATTTGCGGCGCCCGGCTTTGGACCAGCGCTTCGGAACCGACCTCTCGCCGGGGCTGGTGGACGTCTTGGCCGAGCGCACGCCCGAGTCCAGCGCGGTGCACCGCACCTCTATACTGGGATTGTCGCTCTTGACGGCCGGACGCCCGCAGCATCACCAGGAATTCGAAATGCTGGCCAACGGTACCTTGGCGCGGCTCGTACACCAGTGGCGCAAGCAATACGACCTGGTGATTATCGACGGGGCCCCGTTGCTGGGGACGGCCGATGCCGGGATTCTTTCGCGCGTCGCAGACGGGACCATTTTTGTAGTACGCGAGCGGCATTGCCGGCGCGCGGCGTTGGTGGAAGGGCTGGCAATGTTGAGCGCCGCGGGCGGAAAGCTGCTGGGTACTGTATTCGTCGGTTCAGCCGGCACTGGCTATGGATACCGGGGACGTTACGGCTACGGCTATAGCTACGGCTATTCCTATGGCTACGGCTACGGCTTTGCGCCAACGGCGGCGGAGGCAGTAGGTCCCCTGGATCAGGTGAGCCGCTCAACACCCTGAAGCGGCTGGTTGGAGAACGGCAGCGGTGTCTATTCAGGCGATCATCATGGATTGGCGTCCGGCGTATCTGCAAAGCAGCCGGAGCGCCGTGTCCACACTCCTGGCGCCGCTGGGTACGGAGACTGTGGTCCAGCACTTGTGGGCGCAATTACTGAAAGCGGAAATTCAATCCTCTACGGTGATGCCGGATTTCGAGACGGATATCGCGTATCAGAGCGCCCTGCAGGCGGTCCTGGGCGATGTCCGACTGTGCCGGAAAGAGGGTTTTCTGGATTTTTTGGAGTCCCTGGAGCCGGCCGACCTGCTGCTGACGATTGATCCGCGCTGCTATGCGCTGGACGGCTATGATTTCGCCGGCTTGCTGCGGGGATCGAACACTTGCCATCTGCCGCGGCACCTGGTGCAATTGCAGGGTAACGCGCGGGGCGCACAAGAGCGCGTAGTCTACGATTCAGAACTGCGCGTGCGCTGTGTACAGCGCCTCTATGACGGCGTAACGCAGGTTCAGGCGGTCGGGATTGGCGCATCGCTGATCTCGGCCGCAGTCGCGCGGCACCTGGACCTGTCCGCTGGCCTTTCTCCCGCGCAAATTCGCCGTCAACTGGCGGCTCACGACATACCAAGCACCGACTTGACGGTGCACGGTCCCACGTTTGATCTGTCGACTGAGGCCGGGCTGCTGGCTTTGAACGAGCAGGTGGTGCTGGGGAGTACACGCCGGGCGCGACGCAGCGCGGGCCGCCGGAGCGAGGAATTCAGCCTTTGGGCCGGGCCGGGCAGCTCCATCGATCCGCACAGCCGGTTGTATGGTCCGATCGTCGTGCATGCCGGGGCGCGGATCGCACCGCATGCGGTCGTGATCGGCCCCGCGGTATTGGGTCCGGGGGCGCAAGTGGCCCGCGGCTCGCTCGTGTGCCAATGCGTGTTCGGGCCCGGGGCGCGCGTGTCGGCCGGCGACTGCATTGTTCGGCGCGTTCTGGTGGGGCAAGCCCCGGCCAAGGCCGCCGCAGGCCACAAACCGTCCGCCCCCGCTTCGGCCCAGCGCTCAGAACCCCGCCTGCTGCGGCGCCGGCGGCGGCGTGCTGCCTCTCGCGCTCCGACCGGCGACAAGCGCTGGTATCCGCGGCTCAAGCGCGCCATAGACTTTAGCGCGGCCCTGGTTGGCCTGGTGGTGCTGGCGCCCCTGCTGGGCGTGACAGCGCTGCTGGTCAAGCTGAGCTCGCGCGGGCCGGTGCTGTTTGGACACGAGCGCGAGGGCCTGAACGGCCGCGTATTTCGCTGCTGGAAGTTCCGCACGATGATCGACCGCGCTCACCAGCAGCAGCGCGCCCTCTACGTCAAGAACGCGGTGGATGGGCCGCAGTTTAAACTGCCCAATGACCCGCGCGTCACTCCATTAGGAAAGCTGTTGCGCGCCACGAATATCGACGAACTGCCGCAACTGTACAACGTACTGCTCGGCCACATGAGCCTGATCGGTCCGCGGCCGTCGCCTTTTCGGGAAAACCAGATTTGCATCCCCTGGCGCAAGGCCCGTCTGTCGGTGCGCCCCGGCATCACTGGGCTATGGCAGGTGTGCCGCCGCGAGCGCGACGCCGGGGATTTTC
>JAGPEO010000414.1 GCA_018056925.1 Phycisphaerae bacterium | reverse complement strand
CACGGTGATTTTGTCCTGTCAAGAATGATTCACCAAATCAGAATGTTGGGGCGGTAGGCTGGATAAGGCCGAACGTTCCTGGTATAACGCCAGGATGGAATCGGCGAAATTCACAAGCGAAGCGCTCTCTGAGGTCCAGGTACGCCCGGTAGAACGAAGCGAGGAGGAGCGCTATCAAGAGCAAATGGCGCGCCACCACTACCTTGGTGCGCTACCAAAGATTGGTGAAACGGTTTGGTACGTCGCGACGTGGCGCGAGCAGTGGGTGGCGCAATGGAGTCTTTCCGCGGCGGCCCTGAAATGTGGCGTCCGTGATCGCTGGATCGGCTGGGACTTTCGCTCGCAGTATGGGCGGCTCAAACTGATCGCCAACAATAGTCGCTTCTTGATTCTTCCCGACTGGCATCGGCCGAATGTCGGCTCACGGGTGCTGTCGCTGACGGAACGCCGGGTCGTCGCGGATTGGCCGGCACGCTTTGGTCATCCGTTGCTGCTACTGGAGACCTTTGTCGATCCCAGGCGATTTCATGGGGGCGTCTATCGCGCGGCCAACTGGATTGAACTGGGACTGACGCAAGGGTATCGACGTACCCCGGAAGGGTACAGCGCGGAAGCCGACGCCCCCAAGCGCGTCTTTGTTCGCCCCCTCTGCCACAGGCCTCAGGCGCAATTGACCCACCCTGACCGAGCGCACCTTCAACTCACAGGAGCCCCCAAGATCATGCTTGACGCCGACCAGATGCGCCTGCTGCCGCAGTGTTTTGCGATGATTCCCGATCCCCGCCGCAGGCAAGGGCGCCGCCATCGTCTGTCGGTGGTGCTGGGCATCGCGGCCGGTGCGACGCTGTGCGGCATGCGGGGCTATAAAGCCATCTCGAATTGGGCTGATGCCTTGGGACAGAAAGCACGCGAACGGTTCGGCTGTCGGCGTGAAGAGGGACACTACGTGGTCCCCAGCGAATCCGTCATTCGCGATTGCTTGGTTCGCATCGAACCAGACGAGCTGGATCGCGCACTCAATGCCTGGAATCAGGCCTGGAGGAAGCAAGACCAAGCGCTGGCGTTCGATGGCAAAACGATGAAGAATGCCCTCGACGAGGCAGGACATCAGACACACCTCCTGAGCGTGGTCGGGCATGACTCGAAGCTCTGCTACGCCCAAAAAAAAGTCGGAACCTTGCCCATGGAGGGAAGTGATGAGCAAAAGCGCACCAACGAAATCGGCATGGCGATTCCGTTACTCGAGACCTGCGACATCGCCGGCAAGGACATCACGGCCGATGCCCTGCTGACCCAACGCGCACTAGCCACCTATCTGGTCGAGCAGCAGGCGCACTACCATTTCACCGTCAAGGGGAACCAGCCAACGCTGGAACGTGACATCGCGCTGCTGTTCGAGACCCGCCAAAAGCCAGACTTCGTCGAGGTCACTCCGCCCGATCATGGGCGTATCGAGACGCGGAGCATTTGGTGTAGCACGGCGCTCAATACGTACCTCCCCTTTCCCCACGTCGGTCAGGTCTTTCTGATCGAGCGCGAAACCATCGAGAAGAAAACCGGGAAGTACTCGCGTGAGATCGTCCTGGGGATTACGAGTCGCACGCCGCAAGAAGCCTCGCCGCAACGCGTACTGGCCGTCAACCGAGGGCACTGGAGTATCGAGAGCGTTCACTACATCATCGACTGGAACTACGACGAGGATCGCTCCCGGATCCGGACCGGCTTCGGCCCAGAAAACATCACTCGCCTCCGCCGCTTCGCGGTAGGTGTCCTCAAGTTCTTCCAGAAACCCTCTCAATCCATTGCCGAAATGATGCGATCTCTCTGCTTCCGTACCCGCCTCGTCTTCGACTACTTGCGAATGACCAAGAACTCAGTCGCCGGGGCGAGAGCCTCTTGAGAACAAATTTACCGTGCCAAGCCGGCTCCGCCGGCTTCCCAGGACCTAGGGCGAGCCGGAACCCGAAGGGGTCGTCGCGCCAGCCTGGCCCGCTCCTGCTGCGGCAGGCCGAACGCACGAGCCCGCCGACGTAGCCCCACGAGCCGCCGCGCAACACGCGGTCGCCGCCCGACGCCGCGCCGCGCGGGTCCACCTGCGGCGTCGTCGGGTAGTCCCCGTACCAGTCGGCACACCACTCCCAGACGTTGCCATGCATTTCGTACAGGCCCCACGGATTGGCCGGCAAGGAGCCCACCGGAACGGTCTTCCGGCGATACACGCCCTGCGCGCCACCGGCATACGGATAGTTTCCGTCGTAGTTGACCTGCTCGGGAGTGATGTTCTCGCCAAACGAAAACGGCGTCGTCGTTCCCGCACGGCACGCGTATTCCCATTCGGCTTCGCTCGGCAAGCGTGCTTCGAGACCGGGCAGCCGCCGATGGGCGTCGAGACCATGCACTGGATGAGCTCGATCGGGGTACTGAACTACTACGCCGGCCCCGCCGTCGACGAGGTCAGCTGGGAAGAGACCCGGACCGGCATGTACGGGCAGACGATCGTGCGCCGGGAACCGCTCGGCGTGGTCGGCGCGATCGTGGCCTGGAACGTGCCGCTGTTCCTGGCGGTCAACAAACTGGGTCCGGCGCTTTTGGCCGGCTGCACGCTGGTGCTCAAGCCGGCCGCCGAGACCCCGCTGACCGCCAACGCGCTGGCGCAGGCGTTCGCCGACGCGGGCTTGCCCGAGGG
>JAGPEO010000097.1:10734-11869 GCA_018056925.1 Phycisphaerae bacterium | reverse complement strand
TGCACTCCGTCAGCGGCGCGAAACGCCCGGTGCACAGGGTCAGGGCCGTCTCGGTGCATGTCGCGCTCGCATCATCGCAGCAGGCCCCCAGTGGACCGGTACACGGCGGTTCCAGATCAGCGCAGAATTCGTGCATTGTGTGAGTACCGTAACAGTCTTCCGGCACGACGTAATCCCGGCACAAGGCGGTGTCCGTGACGCAGCACGCCCCCCACGGCAATTCGAAGACCTTCAGTTTGTAGATGCCGCAGCCGGTCCAGCCCTCGATGGTAACGAAATAATTGCCCTTTGGAAGGACGCGCTCCAGGTAGGGCTGGTTCCCACATGCGCCTTGTTCGTAGGCGAACGTGTGGCAGCAGGTCTCGCCGAACGCCAGTAGGACTTGAACGAAGGATTCGCACAAGTCTATTCGCCATAGACCCAGATGCGGAATCTGCACCTCATAGAAGACTTCCGGCCAGCTGGACATGTCGCAGATATCGTGCAGGCCACAAGTAGTCCCGGTCCACGTGCCCGGCGCGCAGACCACCGTATCCGCGCACAAGCACGGGTTGGGCCGGCAAGGCCAATTATCCCCCATGTACTCGCCGCTGCACTCCGACGGCCGCTCCACGGCGCAGGTTTCACCGTAACAACAGGCGCCGCGCACCGTGCCGCAGGGTGGGAGAAACTGGTTGCACGTCCCATTTATGATGAACCGCGCGTCGGGGTCCGCTGCGCAGATTAACACGTCTACGTCGTCCGTGCACTCCCCCGTCGCCTCATGGCAACAGGCGCACAGCTCGACGCCGCAGTAGCATGCGATTCCGAACTCCCCCAGGCCGAAGTCCGCCTCGCTGGTGCAAGTCACGCGAAT
The DNA here is from genome assembly GCA_018056925.1 of Phycisphaerae bacterium. Taxonomy (GTDB): domain Bacteria; phylum Planctomycetota; class Phycisphaerae; order UBA1845; family Fen-1342; genus JAAYXS01. The sequence goes on along the minus strand of JAGPEO010000097.1, from coordinate 11,013 downwards.
CATCCGCAGTTCCGTGCCGCAGACGCCTACGTACGCGGCCGATGCCCCGTGAACCGAAAAAACTTCCGAGTCGACCGCCTCGTTTACGGTCAACCGGAAGGACTCGAGCGAATAGGTGTTCGGTTCCACGTAGAAGTACAAAGCGCACGTCCCGGGCGGCGGATACAACGTGACGTAGCTGTGACCGTTTGTGTAATACACGTCTCCGCTGTAGCCGTGGCTCCACCAGCCCCAACCTGCCCCGATGCGGCGATGGTTGAGCGGAATTGAAAAACCGAT
>JAGPEO010000097.1:4168-10634 GCA_018056925.1 Phycisphaerae bacterium | reverse complement strand
CGGCGGAACGGTTAGCGTGAACTGATATGGCCCCACGCCAGTCAAAATTTCAGACCGTTCGTCAGGACTCCATACGTGATCCTGATTCCAATCGACCCATACCGTGCAGCAGTCATCGGGATACACCGGGTTGCCGTTTGTGACAGTCAGCAGATAGCTTTTGCCAGGTGTGACCAGCGCCCACAGGCCGGAGCGGTCCTCGTACCCGGCGCACGCGCTGGCCTGGTCAATGCCGCCGATCTGCACGCGGCTGATGTACTCATCGCAGCCCCCTGACGCTGCGCAGAAACCTAGTGGTGCAACTCGCTGCACGATCGCTGTTTCGGCAGATGCCTTGGGTAAATTCGGCTTAGCTGGTGCTATGCTGCCGGACCGGGCCGCCCCGCCCCACGCGCCTGCTGCAAGCGAAACGCCAATCAAGAAGAAATCGATCACCATCGTTCTCCTCCAGACAGGCCTTCACATGCCTTCCCCAACAGGACTACACACAGTCTATCGATTATTTCGAGAGCCACAATACCGGAGCGCAGAACCCGCCCCGGAGTGTCCCATAATCTCTTGGCAACGCCCGCCCCGTGTTCGGCCGCGTTGACGCCGCCACCGCCCTGCTGGTAAATACCGCTTGGGACCATCGTTTGGAGTTGCGAACAAAGTGACTGGCAGACTGCGCAGAGATCCGATCGTGCCCTGGCGGAGCGGCGGTGCGCTGCTACTAATCCTCTTGGCCTGCGGCGGCTGTGCTCTCATGCGCGCTCAAGCCCGGCTGCACCTTGCCGCAGGCGAAAAGGACTTTTCGGCTCGCAATATCGACGCGGCTCTCGTGGAATTCCGCGAGGCCGTCAAGCTCGATCCCGAATTCGCCGAGGCTCATTCACGCTTAGGGGTGGCCCTCAAGGAAAAGGGCGACCTGACCGCCGCCGCGGAGGCGCTCAAGACGGCCGTACGCCTCGACCCGGGCGATTTCTCAGCCACCTTCGAGTTGGGTGAGGTCTACCGCCTGCTGAACAATTTGGCGGCGGCCATTCGGGCCTATCTGGTAGCCTGCGAGCTTGATCCGGCCAATTTCGAAGCCCGCACCAGTCTGGCGGGCTGCTACTACCGCAACGGGGAGTTGGATTCGGCTGCGGCCGCGTACGAGGCCGCGTTGAAACTCAATCCGAAGAACGCCCTGGTTTGGAGCAATTTGGGGGCGGTGTACCACGCCCAGGCCAAGCCTTACGAGGCCTTGCGGGCCTACAAGGAATCGCTGGAATGCGACGCCCGGCAGCCGGCCGTTCTGGTGAACATGGCGACTGTTTACCTCCAACAAGAGCGCTGGCAGACGGCCCACCGCACGTTACTGGTCGCGCTCGACCTGGACCCCAATTTTTCGCCCGCTCACGAGCGGCTTGGTTACTGTCTCTGGCGCCAGCAACTCTATGCGGCCGCCGCCGATGCTTACCAGAGAGCACTCGAGTTGGATCACAAAAACGCCGCGGCGTACGCCGGGTACGGCGTGGTGCGCATGACGCAGTTTCTGAACGAGCCGGAACAAATTTCGCTGCGCGACGAGGCGGTCGAAGCCTGGCACACCAGTCTGGAGCTGAACCCCAGTCAACCCAAGCTTCGGGCGCTGGTTGAGAAGTACCGCCTGCACGCCGACCCGCCTGTTCTGGATCTCGATCATTGACGCCAAGCGATGCCGGCGGCCGCGCCGTGTGTTTGACAGCCCTTTCGGGCGGACTAGAATCAGCGTCAGTCGATAGTTGATTAAAGGAATTCTGAGGCGGAAATACCATGGCCGGCGAACACACGCTTCACCTGACGGAAGCCAACTTTGACCAGGAGGTTCTGCAAGCGGAAGAGCCGGTCCTGGTGGATTTCTGGGCGACCTGGTGCGGACCGTGCCAGATGATCGCACCGATCATCGATGAGCTGGCGCGCGACTACCAGGGCAAGGCGAAGATCACCAAGCTCGATGTTGATAAGGCGCCGCGCTTGGCTGCCCAGTTCGGCGTGCAGAACATCCCCACGGTCCTGGTCTTTCACAAGGGCCAGCCGGTACACCGCGTGGTCGGGGCCAAGCGAAAGAGCGAGTACGCTTCCTTGATCGACCAACTGATCGGCGCCCCCAAATAAGTTTCATTCCGAGGAACGGCCGAACCGGCGCGTGCCATGCCCAAGCGCCGGGTGCCATGCCCAAGCGCCAAGCGCGGGCATGCGTCAGCGTGAGTGCCACTCATGCCTAAGCTCCATGCGCCGGGTGCCATGCCCAAGCGCCAAGCGCGGGCATGCCCTCCCCTACCCGCGGGATATGGCCAACTATTCGACTACTCCGGTATCATTGCGCCCATGCCAAACGACATTCGCGCTCAACTTGGCCCGCACACGCTTGGCCCGGGTCAGCCGCTCCTGCTGATTGCCGGCCCCTGCGTGATCGAGTCCGCCGAACATGCGCTGCGCCTGGCCGAGCAAATCGCCGCGATCGCGCAGCGTGTGCGCCTGCCGTACGTCTTCAAAGCCAGCTACGACAAGGCCAACCGTTCCAGCGGCCGCTCCTACCGCGGCCCGGGACCTGAAGTGGGCCTGCGCATCCTGGCGCGCGTACGCAGCGAAATCGGCGTGCCGGTGCTTTCGGACATCCACGAACCGACCCAGGCGGCCGCGGCCCGCGAAGTGCTCGACTGCCTCCAGGTTCCCGCGTTCCTCTGCCGCCAGACCGATCTGCTACTGGCCTGCGGCAAGACCGGCCGGTGCGTCAACATCAAAAAGGGCCAGTTCCTGGCGCCGGAGAAGATGCAGCTCGCGGTCGACAAGGTGCGCGAGACGGGCAATGCCAACGTCCTGGTTACGGATCGCGGCACGTTCTTCGGCTACGAGCGACTGGTCAACGACCTGACGGGCCTGCAAGTCATGCGCGCCTTTGCCCCCGTAGTGTTCGACGCGACGCATTCCGTGCAGTACCCCGGCGGCGGAGGCCACGTTACCGGCGGACGGCGCGAGTTCATCCCGCTGCTGGCGCGCGCCGCCGTCGCAGCCGGCATCGACGCCCTTTTCATGGAAGTCCACGACGACCCGCCTAACGCCAAGAGCGACGCGGCCACGGTCTGGCCGCTGGATCAGCTCGAAAACCTGCTGCACAAGCTGGTCCGCATTCGCGAAGCGGTCGCGTGACGTTAGCCGCGCCGAAGGCACCGATTGAGGGAGTGGCAAGCTCTGCGTTGCCCTAAGCTGACAGGTCCGAGAAAACTGTGCCTTTTTGGGTACTCTTCGGCTCAACACGAGCCGGCTCTGCTCTCTGCCACCGCGCGCTCTGCTTCGGTTGTGGATGCAACCGCGCCGGGCGGGGCGGGTATACTAGCCGGCATGGAAAAGACGCCTCACCGATCCGTGTTGCGCTTTCGCAAACGCGCTACGTTGCGGTTTCACAAAGGCGCCACCGGCCTGCCGCGTGCGGAGCATGTCCGCGTCGTTGCAGTGGTCGGGCTGGCACTGGCCAGTTTGGCTCTCACGGCCGGCTGCGACAATCCGCTGGCGCGGCAGCGCATCGAGCAACGCCAGTCTTCGCTCAATTGGACGGCCAACGCCCTCGCATGGCGCGAGTGCGAGGCGCCGGAGCGGCTGCAACGCGACTTCGAGTTCATAAAGCAGAACGAGCAAGCCCACGCGGAGATGTTCGCTCGCGATTTGCGCTACATCCAGGATTGGTTCGAATACGACGTGCGGCGCTGGCGCGAGCGCCAGGACGACTACTGGGCCAAGATCGCGGAGATCTTGCGCGGAAAGCCGGAGAAGCTCGAGGATACCGCGATCATCCTGTTCTACTAGGCGCTACGGGTCTGAGGGGGTTAGCGAACTGCAGATCGTCACTCGCGGGGATCATCACTCGCAGGCGCGAGGCGTATGCGGGCCAGGCCGGGGGTGATCTCCAGGCGGTCAAGCCGGAACGGGCGGTGGCCGTTTTTCCAAATCCAATGATTGCCCAGGCGGATGGTTTCGCCGCTCATCGTGGCCGTGCGGCTGTCGCTGCGAGCGATCGCCTCGCGCATGGGTGCGAGCACCTTCCCGCTCGGAATAGGCATCTTGCCGGCGCGCATCGACTGGATATCAATCACGACTTCTGACGGCTCAGTTCTTGAGGGCTCATCGTCCGAGGGCTCAATCCGGCAGCTTCCCACGGCCGACAAAACGACCTCCAAGGGCCCTTGGCCGGCCGTGGCGGCCAGCCGAACAGCATCGCCTTCCAACAGACTGATTTGGATTCCGCGCAGGCCTTGGACCTCGAAGCGAAGCGCCGGCCAGATTTCGCCACGGGCAGCCAGCCAGCGATTGAGCTGGTCCTCGCTAAGTTCGATTTCGATCGCATCGCCCGCGTTCAGCGCGGCGCCGATGCGGTCCAGCAAGTTCGCGAAGTCGGCCTTGTCCGACTTGAGCTGAACGCGGTCGATTGCTGCCGGGGCGTACCATTCTGGCCGGCAGGTTGCCAGGCCGACGGCCACCAGCACGATGAGCGTCAACGCCCCCGAACAAATCACGTATAGGGCCGGCCAACGAAGATGTAGAATCGATCCTCGGGGACGGCATTTGGGTTGGGCGTGCTGCATGAGGCGCAAACGAACCGCCGAGGAGTCTGGTTGGAACACAACCGGCAGATGCGGCGAGGCCGCACGCGGCGTTGCTACTCTTCGCGTTCTCGGTCCCTAAATCTAAACGCTCGATTTAGGGCAGATCGTCTTCGTCGTCGTCTTCCTGCTCGAGCGCAGAAATAGCGTCCTCGAGATCGAAATCCGCGGCCGTCAGCTCGAACACGTCCTCTTCGACCGGCGGCTTGCTGCCGGCCGCCGCGGGTTTTCCAGGACTCGGCGGGGTGGCTGCTTTTTTGGCGGCCGGTTTCGGGGCCGGCTTGGCGGCACTGCCCTTCTTGGCAGGCTTGGGCGCCGTCGGCATGACCGGTTTGCTGCTGATCTTGGTCTCGCTCGGCGTCTGCGGCTCGATGAACTCGATCATGTTGCTGTCGATCGTCGGGGGTGGCTCGAGCTGCTGGACGTCCTCCGGTTTGCCGTCAATCTGCACCGTGAACGAAACAGGCCCGATCTGCAGCCGGTCGCCGGGATTCAGCTCGGCCTCGGTGACGCGCTTGCCGTTGACGAACGTACCGTTAGAGCTGTTCAGGTCCTTTACCTTCACACTGTCGTCCGTCACGCGCAGTTCGCAGTGCTGCCGCGAGACATCCAGCGTGGGGATGCGCACGTCGCAATCCGGCCGGCGGCCAACCACCAGGCGTTCCCCTGTCAGCGGCAGTTCACGCCGCTGCCCGCCCCTGAATCTGATCAGAACTACTTTCATACCAATTTCTCACGGCAAGAGCGGAAATACCGCTTCTAGCAGCACTCACCCGCAGGCCCGCGCTCTCCGTTCGCGGTCCAGGCTACAATGAACCGGCCACTGAGCCATATGCTAAACGATGCGGACACCGATGACAACGCCAACCGACGTTCGAGCCTTATACGTCCACGTGCCGTTTTGCCGGGCGCGCTGCGGGTACTGTGACTTTTACAGCGAGCTGTACCGGGCGGACGCGGTGCAGCCGCTCCTGAATGCCCTCTCGACCGAACTGGCCGGGTACGCGTCGCAACGGGAACTCGCTCTGGAGACAGTTTTTATCGGCGGCGGGACGCCAACGGTGCTGCCTGCGGAAGCGCTCAAGCAGTTGCTGCACATTTGCACCATCGTGGCTCGCGGCCGGCCGTCAGAGTTCACGGTCGAGGCCAACCCGGCCACAATCGACGCCCAAAAGGCCGCAGTGCTCGTTTCCGCCGGCGTGAACCGCGTGTCGATGGGGGCGCAATCGTTTGAGCCGGCAGAATTGAGCGTTCTCGAGCGAACGCACCGGCCCGAGCAGGTCCCTGAGACGATCGCGATCTGCCGCTCGGCCGGCGTGCGGGCCGTCAGCCTGGACCTGATCTTCGGCATACCGGGGCAGAGCCTGCAATCCTGGCTGTTCAGTCTCGACCAGGCGATTGCACTCGAGCCGGAGCACATTTCCTGCTACGGGCTGACCTACGAACCGGGCACGCGCCTGCACGCACAGGCGCAGGCGCGTCGGGTCACGCCAGTCGACCCGGACCTGGAGGCGGACATGTACGAGGCCGCCATCGACCGGCTGGCGAGCGCGGGCTTCGCTCAATACGAGATCAGCAATTTCGCCCGGCCGGGCCAGCAGTGCCGGCACAATCTGACCTATTGGCGAAACGAACCCTACCTTGGCGTGGGCCCGTCCGCCGCCGGCTACCTGGCTGGCGAGCGCTACAAGAACGTCGCTGACGTGGCGGAGTACGTGCGGCGCATCGCGGCCGGGGCTGACCCGCGCGAAGAAACGGAGCGTCTGCCCCCGCAAAAGTGCGCCGGCGAGACGGTAATGTTAGCGCTGCGAACGGTGGAAGGGCTCAGCCGGGCCAGGTTCGCAGAGCGCTTCGGCCAGGACCCG
>JAGPEO010000097.1:0-4068 GCA_018056925.1 Phycisphaerae bacterium | reverse complement strand
GTTGCCGCCGAGGAAGCGGTTCAGCGCGTCGACCGCCGGCCCCGCATCCGCCATGATCTCGTTGTAGTCAACGAACAGCACGCGGAAGTTCGGCTGCTTCTCGAGCCAGCGGTATACGCTTTCCAACTCGGTCCTGAACACGGCCATCAATTTGTCGTCGCTGAGCGAGCCGCCGGGCTTGGCCTGCCGGGCCAGCATGACGTTCTGCGACGCGATCACTTCTTCCAGCTTGCGCCGCATGAACACGACGCGGTATTGATAGTCCGGCGGCAGGTCGTACAGAAGGCGGTAGACCATTTTGACCACGCGGCCCTCCGCGTGCTTCAGCCAGGAGGGGTCCTTGCGGGTCTGCTTGACGGGCTCGTACTCGTAATAGCCGCGCGGATTGTCCTCGTCGGGTTTGCGTATGTTGTCGATGAGCGCGGGGATGCCGCCCGCCTCCAGCATGCGCATCATCATGGAGGTTCCCGAGCGCGGCAGTCCGGAAACGATCGTCAAAAACTTCTCACCATCGGCCATGAACCAACCTCAATCCCGGCGGCTTGACTCCGGCAGCCCGCCGGCCGCTGCCCGACTATGGGTCAGGCTAGCGAGCTTTGACGGGCCGTGCAACTCTAGGCCGCATGGCGCTTTCGCCAGCGCATGGCGCTTTCGCCCCGGGCCGTGCGATCGCGATTCCACGCCGGCGCTGCGCCGAGCGTCACCCACTGGTCGCTATAGAGCAGGCAGCGCAGCGCGGCCACGCATTCGGCGCGTTTCGGGCGAGAGCTGTCGCTCGCTTTGCAGCGACGACCCGGGCAATTTCGAGCCGGGTTACCGGAATGTCAAAAACATGTAACCATACGCATCCCGCCCTCCACGCCGCTAACATCCTCTGAACACACCCGCAAGGCGAAATTCAACTTTGTCGTACCCCGCACTTAATCGTTCTGCGGTTGCGGTCCGCCGAGCTGCGCAAGCGCGGCGATCGCCGTGTTCCTGCAACATCGAAGCGTGCCGCCTGGTAACGACCTCCAACTGCGTAGCCGAAGTCCTGGTGCTCGGCGGCATGCTCGGCACGCTCTCGCCGTACCCATATCGCCCTGCCAGACCAACCGCTGCGACGGGCCTAGGAGGATCTGCAAGATGGAACCACATGCATCTTCGCCAGCAGCCGAAAAGCCGCCGGCGGTGAAAGAGGCGGTCAAAGAACTCCACATTCTCTGGACTCCAGACGGCATGAGTTGCGACGGCGACACGATCTCAGTCACCGCCGCCACGCTGCCAAGCATCGAGGACGTGGTCCTGGGAGCGATTCCCGGGCTGCCAAAAGTGCATCTGCACAATCGCGTGCTGGACGCACAGCAAGGCGGCGACCAGATCATGCACTACTGGCACCAGGCCGCCGAGGGCACGCTCGGCGCCCCGTTCATACTCGTCGTCGAGGGCTCCATTCCTAACGAAGAGATCAAGTCCCAGGGCTACTGGACGGCTATGGGCGTCGATAAACGCACCGGACAGCCCATCCGGCTCAACGATTGGATCGACCGCCTGGCGCCCAAAGCCTGGGCCGTAGTCGCGGCCGGCACTTGCGCGACCTACGGCGGCGTTCACGCCATGCAGGGTAATCCGACCGGCTCGATGGGCTTGGCCGACTATCTCGGCTGGGATTTCCGCTCGCAAGCGGGTTTGCCGATCGTGAATGTCCCCGGCTGCCCGGTTCAGCCGGACAACTTCATGGAAACCTTGCTGTACCTCCTGTACCAGGCGGCCGGCCTGGCCCCGATGATCCCGCTGGACGAGTTGCTCCGCCCCACGTGGCTCTTCGGGAAAACGGTGCACGAAGGCTGCGACCGGGCCGGGTATTACGAGCAGGGCGACGTCGCCCGCGAATACGGCTCGCCCAAGTGCATCGTGAAAATCGGCTGCTGGGGGCCGGTCATCAACTGCAACGTCACCAAGCGCGGCTGGATGGACGGCATCGGCGGCTGCCCGAACGTGGGCGGCATCTGCATCGCCTGTACTATGCCGGGCTTTCCGGACAAATTCATGCCTTTCATGGATGAACCGCCCGGGGCCAAGATGTCGAGCGCGGTCGTACTGACTTACGGCGCGACCATTCGCCGCCTGCGCGAGATCACCAACCGCACCGCCAGCCGCGAACCGCGCTGGCGCCGTCGCACCACAGTCCTGAACACCGGCTATCACCCGACGACTTATCACGAACCCGCCGCCGCCACAGTCGAGAAAACCATGGTCGAAACGCCCATCACCGGAGGTGCGTCATGACAAGCATCGCCCAACCGGAAACCATCGGCCACAGTGGTCAGCGCAAGCTCATCGACGTGAACTGGGACCCGGTCACACGCATCGTCGGCAACCTCGGCATTTACACCAAGATCGACTTCGAGCGCAAGGAGGTCGCCGAATGCTACACCACCTCGTCGATGTTTCGCGGCTATAGCGTCTTCATGAAGGGCAAGGACCCGCGCGACGCGCATTTCATAAGCAGCCGCATTTGCGGCATCTGCGGCGATTCGCACTCCACCTGCGCAGTGTACGCGCAGAACATGGCCTTCGGGATCAGCACGCCGCGCATGGGCGAGTGGATTCTGAACCTGGGCGAGGCGGCCGAGTACATGTTCGATCACTGCCTGTTCCAGGAGAACCTGGTCGGGGCCGACTTCTGCGAGCAGATGGTGCGGCAGACCAATCCCGGCGTCTGGGAGAAGGCCCAGAACACCGAAGCCCCGCACGCGGCCGATCACGGCTACCGGCGGATCAGCGACATCATGACCGCTCTGAACCCCTTCACGGGCGAGCTCTATCGCGAAGCCCTGCAGATGAGCCGGCTGGCGCGCGAAATGTTCTGCCTCATGGAGGGGCGGCACGTGCACCCTTCCACGCCGTATCCCGGCGGCATGGGCACAGTCCCGAGCATCCAGGCATTTACGGACTACCTGACGCGGCTGATGAAGTACATCGACTTCATGAAGAGAATGGTGCCGCTGCATGACGACCTGTTCGACTTCATGTACCAGGCGTTGCCCGGTTACGAGAAGGTCGGCCAGCGCCGCGTGCTGCTGGCCTGCTGGGGCGCCTTCCAAAACCCCGACGCCTGCAACTACCGCTATGCAGACATGACTGACTGGGGACGAAAGATGTTCGTGACCCCGGGCATCGTCGTCGACGGAGAGCTGGTCACCACTGACCTGGTAGACATAAACCTGAACATCCGCATTCTTCTCGGCAGCAGCTTCTACGAGGACTGGCAAAACGGCGACTTGCTGGTCAGGCACGACCCACTCGGCAACCCCGTGGACCGCCGCCACCCCTGGAACCAGACCACCACGCCCAAACCGGAAAAGCGCGATTTCGCTGACAAGTACTCTTGGGTCATGTCGCCGCGCTGGTTCGACAAGCGCAGCGGCGAGCACCTCGCCATGGATACCGGCGGCGGCGCGATTGCCCGCCTGTGGACCACCGCGCTCGCTAACCTGGTTGATATCGGCTACGTCAAAGCGACCGGTAACTCCGTCAAGATTCGCCTGCCGAAATCGGCCACCAAGCCCGAGGTGGAGTACGAATGGCATATTCCCAAGTGGAGCAACGCGTTGGAGCGCGACCGCGCCCGTTCCTACTACCAGGCCTACGCCGCCGCCTGCGCCTTGTACCTCTGCGAACAAGCTATGGCCGACGTGTATGCCGGCCGCACCCAAACGTGGGCGGATTTCAAGGTTCCAGACGAAGCCCTCGGCTGCGGTTTCCACGAGGCGACGCGCGGCGTCTTGTCGCACCATCTGGTGATCCGCGACGGCCTGATCGCGAACTACCACCCCTATCCCCCGACGCCCTGGAACGCGAGTCCGCGCGACGTGTACGGCACGCGGGGCCCGTACGAGGACGCGGTGCAGAACACGCCCATTTTCGAGGAGAACGGCCCGGACGACTTTAAAGGCGTAGACATCATGCGCGCGGTCCGCAGCTTCGACCCGTGTCTCCCCTGCGGCGTCCACATGTTCCTCGGCCACGGCAAACTGCTGAAAACACTGTCGGGCATTTGTTACTGATAAGGAGTCAGGAGTCTTT
>JAGPEO010000413.1 GCA_018056925.1 Phycisphaerae bacterium | reverse complement strand
GGCCGTGCTGCGAAGCTCGGCGGTCGGCGAGCTTTGGCGTTAACGTCAGGGGTCATTCTGCGCCAGCAGCGGGCGCCGCTGCCGACAGAATTCCTGCAAGCGAACGTAGTCTCACCCGGGCGAGGGTAAGTCGTGAAAGAGTCGCCGACATTTTCACCGCGTGCTGAACCGAAGTTCCACGGGCTAATCGGCGTTGATCAGGCAGCGACCGGGCGCGCTAAGCCTCTGCCAGGCGTTTGGCGTCGTCGTCGGAGATCTCGAAGTTCGTGTAGACGTTCTGCACGTCGTCGTGTTCTTCGAGCGCCTCAATGAGGTTCATCATCTTTTCGACTTGATCGCCGGAAAGCATGACGGTCGTGATCGGAACCATCGAAATGGCGGCGCTTTCGGGCTTGATGTTGGCGTTATCGAGCGCCTTGCGAACCTCGCCGAAAACGGCGGGATCACAGGTCAGCTCGAAGGCCTCATCCCCGACCGCCTGCACGTCATCAGCCCCCGTTTCCAAGGCGATGTTGGTGAGCGTGTCCTCGTCGGCCGCGGTCGCCGCGATCGTGAAGACCCCACGCTGGTTGAACATGCGCGACACCGAGCCGGCCGTTCCGAGCTTCCCTCCGCGGCCCTCGAAGATTTTCTTCACCTCGGGTGCGGTGCGATTGCGGTTGTCGGTCAGCGCGGTACACAGGATGGCGGTGCCGCCCGGGCCGTAGCCTTCGAAAACCAGTTCGACGTAATCGGCCTCGCCGCCCGCGCCGGTGCCCTTTTTGATGGCTCGTTCGATCGTGTCCTTGGGCATATTTGCATCGCGTGCGGCGTCTATCGCATAGCGCAGCGTCAGGTTCATGGCGGGATCGCCGCCCCCATGCCGCGCGGCCACGATTATTGCCCTCGACAGCTTGCTCCACAGCCGGCCACGGCGGGAATCGGTGACCGCCTTGGCGTGCTTGATCCGTGCCCAGTGAGAATGTCCGCTCATAATGCCTCCGCGTTGTAGGTCGTCCAGATCTCAGATTGTAGGTGAATCAGCCCGAAGCGGGAAGAGTGAGCGCGGCGCGGCTGCCGTTGCCGGCGCTCCGGCCGGCGGGCCCCGCCTTTCGAGCGGGGGCGCTGGGCGGCGCGGCCGGGCTTCAGGGTGAGCGCAACCCAGCCGTACCCCCCCCGCGCAGCCGCCCACCCGCTCCCGGATTTGCCCCCAGCGGACCCTTGAAGCCCTGTACGGAAGCCCTATAGTGGCGGCTCCGTAATCTCGGAGCATGGCGTCCTGCGGTTCGCGCATCAAGGCGCAATGCTCACCTGTTTCGGGCCGTCGCCCGAGACTCGGCACTAAAGTTTTAGGTTTCTTGGCGGGAGCTCATCGTGAGACGTAGTCGTTCGCTTATTGCATCGTGCTTTCGAAGATATCCCAAGACTTTCCTGGCTTTTTTCGCCTTACTCTTCATGGGCCTCTACGCCCACGCCAGCATTTACGGCACGCCGCAGGGCCTGCTGGCTCAGGCCCCGCCGGCCGCCGAAACAGCCGCGCATGCGGGGGAGCACCACTTCCAATGGTGGGAGGTAATGCGCAACCCCGACTTCGCGCTGGGCGAAAAAATCGCGCTGGTCGGGGCCCTGGTCGTTGCGATCGGCGCGCTCGTGTACGCCTATAGCCTGGTCAATTTCGTCCGCCGCGCGGACACCGGCACCAAACGCATGCAGGACATCGCTGACGCCGTACGCGAAGGCGCCAACGCCTACTTGAAGCGGCAGCTCAGCACGGTCGCCGTCATGATTCTCATTCTGATCGGCCTGTTGTACCTAACCAAAGCTGTCCAAGACCACGACTGGATGAGCCCCTTTGCTTTCGGACGGGCCGGAGCATTCTTCATGGGCGCTCTCTTCTCCGCCACGGTTGGGTTTGTGGGAATGCGCCTGGCCACGACCGGCAACCTGCGCGTGGCCGCGGCCGCTCCGGTGGGCTTCGGCCGGGCCCTCATGCTCGGCTACCGCACGGGGACCATTACCGGCATGCTCACCGACGGCCTCGGGCTGCTCGGTGGAACGCTGATCTTTATGGTCTACGGCGAGCGGGCCTACGAGGCCCTGCTGGGCTTCGGCTTCGGCGGCACCCTGCTGGCCTTGTTCATGCGTGTCGGCGGCGGCATCTACACCAAGGCCGCTGACGTCGGCGCCGACCTGGTCGGTAAGGTCGAAAAAGACATTCCCGAGGACGACCCGCGCAACGCGGCCACCATTGCTGACAACGTGGGCGACAACGTCGGCGACTGCGCCGGTATGGCCGCCGACATTTTCGAGTCGTACGAGGTCACCATCGTGGCGGCCATGATTCTGGGATGGGCTTCGTTCGGTCACAAAGGCGTAATCTTCCCGATTCTGGTCCGCGCCATCGGCGTGATCGGCTCGATCATTTCGACGTACTCCGTAAGGGCCGGCGACCGCGGCGACGTGGCCGAGGCCATGAGGTCGATCAACAAGGGCTTCGTGCTCGGCTCGCTGATATCGGTGACCGGGTTCATCATCCTGGGCTTCTTCTACCTCCGGTTCAACGCTGACATGGTCGCGGCGGGAACACTCTCCGACGTGGCTTGGAACAGCATCAGCACCCTGCCGTGGTACTTCAACTGGGGTATCGAAGGCCTCGACATGCGGCCGGCGATCACCTGCTTCATCGGCATTCTCTTGTGCATCGCCCTTAACCGCACCAC
>JAGPEO010000412.1 GCA_018056925.1 Phycisphaerae bacterium | reverse complement strand
CCGCTGCCGTCCATAACTCCCGTCTGCCATATCCGCGGCCGGAAGCGCTCACCCAGGCTCCGGCCCTGCCGCTCAGCCGATTCGCGGCCGATTGTACGCGGATTGCGGCCGAAGCGGGAGACGCCGGGATTGAGGGATCAAGGGAGCGAGGGATCAAGGGATCAAGAGCAGAGCAGGCGCCCGGGAAGTCTTCCGCGCAGACATTCACGGGCTCGCTTGGCACATGGCGCTTCATTGGCGACCGGTGAGGCGTTGCTCGTCCCCTGAGGCGTCCCCGGATCACACGTTCAGGGAGTAAGGCGGCCTCGTGTTTGAGTGGGGTAGGCAGTTTGCCACATTGCCAAGTTGATGCCGCTTTGGCCGATAACATCGGCGTTTTGGATTGCGCCAGGGCCAGGTTGCCAGATTGCCAAGGTATGCGCGCTCGGTTTTGGCAAAGTGCCGATAACTCGCAGCGCGAGAGCAGGAGAAAGGTGAAAGGTGAGAGGAGAGGGGCAGAGCAGGGACGGCAAGAGGGAGCGCACTGGGCACCTCCGCGCCGGGAAGGGCGCATTCTGCGATGAATTCTAGAACGCTTTCAGCCTTCAGCTATCGACCTTCAGCCGGAATTCAGCGGATTGTGCGTGGTTGCGCGCCAATGGCGGCGAGTGGGCTGCTTCGGGTGATTGATAAGGTGATAGCTCGCCCAGGGCATTGAACGAGTTGAGACTGCGAACGACGTTCTTCCACGTTACCCCGGGACCAAAAAATGGCGCCGGGTCGCCATCGCGGCTGACGAGCGTCAGCTCGCCCGGAGCACCCAGCCAATGCCCGCGCCCATTCGAGCTCCCAACCCCCGGACCGGTCAATATGCCGCCACCACAGGCACGGTGCCTCGCATTGTCCGCCTCCAAAGTGACTGAGCGGGCGGTAACGGTGACAAGTTTCATGATTATTGTCTCAGATTTCCCGAAACGGATCAATCAAAAGAAAATTCGCGACATCGTAGTCGGAAACTCAAGTGCGAGCCGCCGGCCCTACAGCCAGTCGCGGATTGGGCGTACGAACTGAGCAAACGCGCGCCTCGGCACGCTCACCGTGCCCCATTTCGGCGAACGCAAGCGCGCGTGTTCTTCGTAATTCTCCAGCGGCACGCCGGCGAAGACGTAGCGCTGCGCGCGAAATGTGTGCACCACTTCCGGCGGAGGTTCGCTGCCCGGCTCCAGCCAATATGCGAATACCAGCAATCCGCCGAAGCCCGGCCCGAATACTTCCTGCCATTGCCGCAGGCCTTCCAGGTCCGCCTGCGTCACCCAGTTTTCCCAGGCCGGCCTGCTGCCGGGGCGGCGGCGCACCCAGCGGCGGCCCTTGATATCAACCAGCCAGTTGTGGTCGCCGCGCGAGTACACGATGAAGTCAAAACTCTTGAGCTTCGCATCGCGAAATGTGGCTTTCTTGGCTTCATCCACGGCGACGTAGGGAATCTGCTGTGCCTGCAAATAGTCCTCGAACGCCGCCTCGTAATGAATGTGCCCTTTCAAAGCCGCACCGTAGGCCGGCTCCGCAGACGACCGTACACCAAGTCCGCGGATTCGACATTTCATTGAAGTCCGGGTCGGCAGACCCGCGTTTCACTGCGGCTTTAGTTTACCGGATTCGGCGGCTCGCGCCCGCTCAGTACCGCGATCGCATTCTCCGCCGCCATTTGTGACATCCGCTGCCGTGTAGTAGTGGTCGCACTGCCCAAATGCGGGAGCAGGACAACGTTGGACAGCTCGCTCAATCCGGGCATCAGCCGCGGCTCATTTTCGTATACATCGAGTCCGGCCGCCGCAATGCGGCCGCCGCGCAGCGCGTCGATCAGCGCCGCTTCATCAATGATCGGCCCGCGGGCCGTGTTCACCAGAACTGCGGTCGGCTTCATTCGCGCCAGTTGCGATGCGCCGATCAGGTGCCGGCTCTCGGCCGACAGGGGAATGTGTACCGACAGTACATCCGCTTCGGCAAGCAGCGTATTAAAGTCGACCCGCCGTGCCTCCAGTTCGCGTTCCAGCTCTGGATTCGCCCTCTGGTCGGTGTAGATCACTTTCATGCCGAACCCGACCGAGCGCCGCGCCACGGCGCTGCCGATCCGCCCGGCACCCAGAATGCCCAGCGTGGCGCCCGAGAGCTGCAAACCGAGCAACTGCAGCGGAGCCCAGCCTTTCCAATCGCCGTGGCGCACCAGGGCATCGCCGGCCGCCACGTGCCGGGCCGCCGCCAGGATCAGCGCCCAGGCCAGGTCGGCGGTCGCGTCCGTCAGTACGCCGGGCGTGTTTGTCACACGTACGCCGCGGCGCGTGCATTCGGGCACGTCTACGTTGTCGTAGCCGACCGCGAAGTTCGCGACTACTTTCAGCGACCCGCCCGCCGCGTTTAACGCCTCGGCATCGATCCGATCGGTGAGCGTGGCGATCAACGCATCCGCGCCGGCCAGTCGCCGCAAGAGCTCGCTTCGGCTCGCGGGGTCGTCGCTGTCAATCAAGTCCATCGTGAGCCCCGCCCCGCTCAGCATCTCGGCCGCGGGCGGCGGTATTCGCCGCGTGACCAGAACTCGCCCTTGCGCCATCAGCTCCTCCAAATTTTCCCGTCAAATCGCGGAAGTCTCGCCGTATACCATTTCAACCCCCCCGCCGCAAGCACGCCATGAGTGATACGGTGATAAAGTGATAGGGTGATAAGGG
>JAGPEO010000411.1 GCA_018056925.1 Phycisphaerae bacterium | reverse complement strand
CTTATGCGCAGCAATACGCCCAAAACCCCTACGCGGGCGAAATCGCGTTCATGGACGCACAGCTCGGCCGCCTGCTCGACGCCCTACAGCAGCTTGGCCTGGGCGACAACACACTGGTCATCGCCGCTGGCGATCATGGCGAAAGCCTGAACGAGCACGGCGAGGCGGCTCACGGCTATCTGCTTTACAACCCGACGGTGCACGTGCCTCTGATCATGGCATGCGGGCAGCGCCTGGGCGGCGGCGTCCACGTTCCCGGCCTGGTTTCACTGACGGATGTGATGCCGACCGCGCTTGCCCTGCTGGGCCTGCCGCCGCCGGAGGCCGACGGTGTTGACCTGACCAGGGTCAAGCCCACCGGCCCCGTTTACTGTGAATCGTTGTACTCGCTGGTCGAACAGGGCTGGGCAGCCCTTTTTGCCGTGTACGTCAACCAGCAGAAATACATATTCAGCCCTAATCCGCAGCTTTTCGACTTGTCGGCTGATCCTCATGAATCTCGAAACCTTGCCGCCAGTCAGCCTGAAACCGCGGCCCGCATGCTGCAGCGCGTCAGCGACTTTTTCGGCGAAGAGTTGAGTCGCCCGGGCGCGCCGGCGCCAATGGAGGAGCTGGACGACGTCGAGATCGCGAAATTGCGGTCCCTCGGGTACGTTGGTACGCGGGCCCCGGACGATTTCGCAGACCGGCCACGACCCGATCCAACCGTCCTGTTGCCGCTATTGCAGAGAATGCAGTTCGCCGTGTCCGGCGCGCTGGGCGGACACATTCCTTTCCAGGACGCGGTCAAAACTCTTCAGGACATCATCCAAAACCGGCCCGATTTCCACCCAGCCTACCAATACCTGGCTGACCTGCTGAATGACATGGGCGACCTGGAGCAAGCCGCCGCCATCGCCCGCCGCGGCTTGGAAATCGCCCCCAACAATACCGCCCTGCTATTGTCGCTCGCGCAGGTCGAGTCGCAACGCGGAAACGCGGTCGAGGCCGCGGACCTCTTCCGCCGCGTGCTGGCCGCTTACCCCGAGTCATTTGACGCCCAGATCGGCCTGGGCCTGGCGCTGTTGGGTGGCGGCGACTCCGGCGATGCTCTGGAAGTATTCACGGATTTGGCGGAAGTGGCCCCGTCCGACCCTCACGTGTGCGACGGCCTGGCGCGAGCCGCGATTGCCTCGCAGCGCATGGACGAGGCGGTCGCGGTGCTGACCGCGGCGATAAAGGACCAGCCGGCGGTCGTCTCGCCGCGCCTGGCCTTGGCCGCGATTAAGCGGACGCAGAAGCTGTGCTGGCAAGCTGCCAAGGTGCTACGCGAGGGATTGGCGCTGACGCCCGGGCAGCCGCAGTTGACGGACGCCCTCGCCACGACGCTATTGCAGACCGGCACCCAGTCCTACGACCCCGGCGAAGCGGCCCGCCTCATGGAACGCCTCTGCCAACGCACACAGTACAAAGAGCCGCAATTTATGCTGACCTTGAGCGCCGCGTATTACCACTTGGGCCGCGCCGAGGAGGCCATTTCGGTAGCGCAAACCGCACAGCAGCTCGCGGCCAATGCCGGGTACGATGCGCTCGCCCAACGCATTGGGCGGGCCGTTGAACGCTACGCTCAATCCGGCGGCTAAATCGCCGGCGCCGAGCCGCGGCGCCTCCGCAGAATTTTCACGTCTGCGCGCGACAATCCTTCATGGACCAGAACGCGGCAGCGGATTACATCGTCGTCGGCGCCGGCCCCAACGGGCTGGCCGCGGCCATCACGCTGGCCTGCGCCGGCCAACGCGTCACGCTCTTTGAGGCCGCAGCCACCGTCGGCGGCGGCGTGCGCTCGGCTGAACTCACGCTGCCGGGCTTCACGCATGACGTCTGCTCGGCCGTTTACCCGCTGGCCATCGGCTCGCCCTTCTTTGAGAGTCTGCCGCTGGCGGCTTACGGCGTCGAATGGATTCAGCCGGGATATGCGCTGGCCCATCCGCTCGAAGGAGCGCCCTCCGTGGTGTTGCAGCGCTCGGTCGAAGCCACCTCCGCGGCGCTGGGGCGCGACCGGGCCGCGTACAGGCGACTTCTGGGCCCTCTGGTCGCCGGGTGGCCCCAGTTGCGCAGCAACATCCTGGCCCCGCTTCACTGGCGACCGCTGCGAAAGGTGATGCATCTATCTTCCCTCGCGGCGTTCGGAACGCGCGGCCTGCGCTCCGCTACCGACTTGGCTCGCAACACCTTCCGAACCGAGGCGGCACGCGCCCTATTCGCCGGCTTGGCCGCTCATTCCATGCTCCCGTTGGAGCGGGCCGGCTCGGCCGCTTTCGGGCTCGTCCTGGCCGCGGCCGCGCACGCCGTCGGCTGGCCGATCGTCCGCGGCGGTTCACAGCGGCTGAGCGACGCCTTGGCCGAGCATTTCCGTTCGCTGGGAGGGCGGATTGTGACTGGCCGGCCCGTGCAACATGTAGACGAATTGCCGGCTGCGCGAGCTGTGCTCTTAGACGTGACGCCGCGCCAGCTAATCAACATCGCCGGCGAACATCTGCCGCCGCACTATCGGCGTCAACTTGCGCGTTACCGCTACGGCCCGGGCGTATTCAAAGTCGACTGGGCCCTCTCGGCGCCTATCCCGTGGACTGACCCCGCTTGCTGCCAAGCCGGAACCGTCCACGTGGGCGGAACGCTCGACGAAATCGCGGCCGGCGAACGCGCCGTCTGGCGCGGCGAAGCCCCGC
>JAGPEO010000096.1:2120-11994 GCA_018056925.1 Phycisphaerae bacterium | reverse complement strand
CTGCCGCACAACCGGCAGCAAGTCGAGCGCCTGCAACGCGGTCGGCGTCTCAAGGCTGGGAGGTTGAGTCGGTTAGGCATGCCCGCGCTTGGCGCTTGGGCATGGCACCCGACCGTTGGTCGTAACAAGGGCCGCAGCCGCTGCTCGCCGTCACGATTGGTGCTGCTCGCACGATTGCTCCTGCTCGCCGTCAGGATTGCTCCCGTTATACTGCGGGCGGGTCAGCGAGGTCGAGGATGGGCGAAATCCGGCTGCTTCCGGCAAACTTGGTAAACCGCATCGCGGCGGGTGAGTGCGTTGAACGACCCGCTTCGGTGCTGAAGGAATTGGTGGAAAATTCACTCGACGCCGGCGCCAGCCGCATTGATGTGGCCGTGCTGGATGGCGGTCGGGAACTGATTCAGGTCGCGGACGACGGGATGGGCATGGGCGTGGACGACCTGCGGTTGAGCGTGGCGGCCCATGCCACGAGCAAGATACGCAGCGACGAGGACCTGTTCAGCATTCACACCATGGGGTTTCGCGGCGAAGCGCTGGCCAGCATTGGGGCGGTTTCGCGGCTGCGGATTGTCTCGCGGACGCGCGACAGCGAAGTGGCGTACGCGCTGGCGGTTGAGGCGGGCGCCGCCAGTGAGCCCATCGCATGTGCCGGACCAAGCGGAACCTGCGTCGAGGTTCGTGACCTGTTCTATTGTGTGCCGGCGCGTCGCAAATTCCTGCGAACGAACCAAACCGAGATGGGTCACATTACCGAGCAGTTTGCCCGGATTGCCTTGGCGCATCCGGGAGTCTCGTTCACGCTCAAGAATCAGAACCGGCCGTCATACGACCTGCCGGCAACGTCCGACCGTCGACAGCGTATTGCTGATTTTTACGGTCCGGAACTCGCAGAAGTCCTGTTGCCAATCCGCCGCGCGGGCGACCGAATTCTGGTCGAAGGCTACATTGCGCCGCCGGCACAATGCCGACGATCCGGAAAGTGGGAATACGTATTTGTAAATGGGCGCTTTATTCGAGACCGATTCATCTCTCACGCCATCAAAGCCGCCTATCGCAGTCTAATTCAGCCGGACGAGTTCCCAGTGGCGTTTCTGTTCATCACTATTCAGCCCGACCAGGTTGATGTAAACGTGCATCCCACCAAAATCGAGGTGCGCTGGCGCGATTCTAACTACGTACACGGCCAAGTGCTTGCGGCGCTGCGCGAGAAATTCCTGTCTACCAATCTCGACCGGCCGCTCCGGCCACCCGTAGCTGAGAATGACGCTTATCGTGAGCGTGTGCGTGAGGCAATGGTCGACTTTTTCACGCACGCCAAACCTAAAGAGCCACATTCAACACCGATGTGGAACTCCGCTCCCTGCCGGGCGATCCAGCCCTCGCCGGGTGATGTTCATCCGGCTGTGCGGCCCGAGCAGAACGATCTCAAGGCCCCGCGTTCTGAAGGCGACACCTGCACGGGGTACGCGCAAAAAACACCTGCTGAGAATTTCTGGGCCTCATCTGCGAACCTGTGCGGAGAGCTGCCGCCATGCGGCGAAGCTGATCAAAACACGGCCGGCCTGCGCGCGATGCAAATCCACAACTCCTACCTTGTGGTGGAGGTGGAGGATGGAGTTCTGATAATTGATCAACACGCGCTGCATGAGCGGATCTTGTACGAGCAGTTGCGGCGGCGCACTGCAGATCGGCCTCTGGAAAGCCAACGGTTATTGTTACCGGACGTCTTGCGCGTTCCGGCCGACCGAATGGAAGCACTGGAGGTGCATGCAGAATTGCTGCAGCGACTGGGGCTGGAGTTGACGCCGGCCGGCCCGCAAGACGTGGCCGTGCATGCATTTCCACAATTGCTGGCGCGCGCGAACGTGGCGGAATTTGTGCGCGATCTGCTTGATCTGCTGTGCGAAGCGGGACAACGACCAAACTTGGAAGCGCTTGTACACGATGTCTTAGACATGATGGCCTGCAAGGCGGCCGTAAAGGCAGGCGATGCGCTCACGGCCCAAGAAATCAGCGCATTATTGGCCCAGCGCGAAGTGGCCGACCGCCGCAGCCACTGTCCGCACGGGCGTCCGACGACGCTGCATCTGACGTTGCGAGAGCTGGAAGGGCAGTTCAAGCGCCGGTGAGGTCCGGTAAAACAAGGTCGGCTCGTCAGGGCTGGATAGCCGATAGAAGAGTAGCAGCACGGGCACGCACGGGCGAGTTTCACCAAGTGTCTGTGCGGTATGGACTTGCGAATGGTTGAGCCTGAAGGTGTCCCATAACTTTGGCGTGCACGGAGTGTGGCCTTGGAGGCCAGAGGCCTGGGACAAGGCGCAGAGCGCGGTTTCCGAAACGGGCGTGTTAATGCTCTTGCATAGGGCACTCTGAAGCCGTATATTTATTATGAGGCTCGAATGCGCTGCGTTCATGGGTGGGATGGGAGCAGAGAAGCATCACCCGTCCACTGCGCACAATGGCCGAGAGGCAGTGTCTATGCCCGCATGCCGTGTGGCTTGCACATTAGTGTTACAGCGTGCGTTTATGTTTGCCGGTCGCCCAGGGTGCGCGGTGAGCCTGGGTTTAAACGGTTCCGCGCGGGGCAAGGGGCCGGCGATGGTTTGGCGTAGGGGTAGGAACACCGAAAGGAGACATCGATGAAGAGAGGCTTGTGTTGTGTTTGCGCCGTGCTGGTTTGTACGGCGCTGGTCTTCGCCGGCTCGCCCGTGCGCACCGGCGTAGATCAGAAGACCGGCGATGCGGCATTGACCGTCACGCCGGCCCAACCGCAAACCACGGTAAGCTCCCTGGGCAACGTCTCGCCGAGCGAACTGTGGTCCAACCGCGTGCCGGCGGGCGCGGCTGCCCACGTCTGGACGCGTCCGGCTGCGGATAGCCGGGAGGTCGTGTACTCGTGCGAAACGGGCGGTCTCCCCCCCGTAGCCGAAGGCGAGCCGGCTTGCGGCCCGGGCTACGTAGACAACTACAACGGTGGCTGCAACTCCACTCCGGCCGTCTTCCAGCCGGCCGAGATTTGGATGGAGGGCACGAGCGGCTTCTACGAGGCCGAGCCGGGTACTTGGTCGCGGGATACCGACTGGTACGAGGTCCTATGCTCTGAGCCGACGCGGATTACCTATACGGTATATTCCGAGTTCTACGTGCAAGTCCTGCTGATTGACGGGACGGCGGGCTGCGAAGCCAGCACCGTGCTGGCGGTCTCGGTAGCCGATCCGTGCAGAGAGGCCGTCATCGATTTCTGCGTTCCCGGACTTGCCGACGACCCCTTGACGCCGACGGTCGAAATCGGCCGGTATTGGCTGTGGGTCGGACCGCAGTTCATTACAGACCCGAGCGCTATGCCGTGCGACAGCGTGCGCTACTGCGCCCACCTCGAGCAGGCGACCTGCGAATATCCGGAGCCCCTGGCATGCCCGAGCACCGCAATTCCGAACGTGGGGCAACTGCCATACGGCCAGCTTGAATCCTGGCAGCTTTTCGTGAGCAACGATCGCTTCCCGGACTATGATCCGGCCAACGGCTTCCTGCGTTACGAGCACTTCACGGGTGTCGGCGCCACCTCCGGTGGGATCAACAAGGTCTACTGGTGGGGCGTTGGCGCGACTTACAATGATCAGGGCAACCTGGTCGCGTGCGACCTGGACCCCGGCACGTTTACGGTTACTTTCTGGGCCCACAACAAGTACACCAACCGCCCGTTCTACGTGAAGGAAGGTTGGGAGTGGGCGTATCCCCCGGGCGCGCAATGCCCGCTTTATAGTTACACGGTAACCGGCGCGGACCTGACCAAGGAAGAGACGGGCCACGTTTATGAGGTGCGCGGCTCCGACGGCAGCCTTAGCGCGGCATACCCCCTGTACAGGTGGAGCTGCGAACTGCCCGAGGCAATGACCCTGTTCGAGGGCTGGATCAGCATCCAGAACTCTGACCTTTGCCCGTTCTGGTGGGCGGCCTCACCCGGTCCGATGTTCGGAACGGGCGGCGTTCACGTGGCGGAAAATCAGGGCGTGGATCCGGTAACGCGTCAGGACGTTGACGGCGACCTGTCCTTCTGCCTGGGTTCCACCCAGTCGGGGCCGTTCACCGGCGCGTGCTGCGATCGCAGTTCCGATCCGGCGGCCTGCCGCAACACGACCGCGGATGAGTGCGTGAATCCATACGATGAATGGCATCCGTCGGTGACCTGCGCGGCCATTAGCTGCACGCCAGAGTATTGGGCCTGCTGCACGGGTACGGGAGCGTCCGGCTGCCACATTGGTTTTGAGTACTCTGCCGCAGAGTGCACGGGCACCTGGTATCGTTGGTACGTTTGCTCCCCGGCCGACCCGGGGTATGATGCGGATGCCTGGGGTGGCGCCGGCAACGTGATCGTGTGTCCGGAACAGGGCGCGGAAGCCCCGATTACTTGCGATGCGGCCGGTATGAGCTTCGGAAGGGGACTGACAGGTGGTTACCTGTACATTTCCTGGGACCGCGGCACCGGTGACCAGCGTTACGTGATCGACGCCTTCAATCATCCCTCCAGCGGCGCCGTCAGGCGCATCCACTGGTGGGGTAACTCCACCACCGTGTGGGACGGTCCGGACTGCGACTTCGCAAATCCCGCGCCCTTCGCGATCAGGTTCTATCACACCAGTGGCAGCGGCCCGGCTTACAACGCCCCGCACAAAGTGTATGACCCGATCTACGCACTTTATGAAGAAACGGGCTACCTCTGGTCAGGCACCGAATACGGTTCAATTGACCGCTACAGCGTAACACTGCCCGATCCGGTTACCCCTGGCACCGGTTGGCAGTGGATATCTATCGCGTCCAAGACCACCAACTGCGACTTCATCTGGGCGCCCGGGGCGACCGGCACGTCGGGCTTCGGCCAGTGGTTCTATAACAACGGTGTGTGTGAAGCTACGCCCGGCTACCGGCACCGCAGCTTCTGCCTCTACACCGGCGTAAGAACCGGCGCCTGCTGCAACGAAATCACGGGCACGTGCCTGAACGGCGTTCAGGAAACGACCTGCGCGAGCGGCGGCGGGACATTCTATCCGTCCCAGCGCTGCGACCAGATTCCGGCTCCGGGCTGCTATGCGCATACCGGCGCTTGCTGCGACCGCAGCACCTTCCCGGCTAGCTGCACGATGACGACCAGCGCTGACTGCACTGGACAGTGGCTGGGCGCGGACGTCAGTTGCGATATGTGCTGCTACGCTTGCCCCGCGGACGGAATGCCCGAAGGCGAGCCGGAGTGCTACGACGGGTACGTTGATACCTACAACAACGGTTGCTTCACTCAGCCGACCTGGGAGTTCGACGACTTCGTCAACATCTTCGATGGCCAGGTCGTCTGCGGCAAGACCGGCACGTATCGGGTGTCGCTGCCAGACGGCTCGACGAGTGGACGTCGCGATCTTGACTTCTATCGCTACGAGCTGTCCGGGACGGATCCGGCATGCACAATTCTCCAGGCCAAGGTCAGGGGCGAGTTCGAGCCCGACATCTGGCTGATGGTCGGAGAGTGCTTCACCGATAGCTGGTGCGGCGTTGAGGAGACCTACGTCATGGTCTACTCGCGTGCCGCCGGCGGCGTGTGCGATTACGCCATCGCGGCCGCCCCGCTGCCCAGCGATCCGCCGCAGTACGTCTACATCATGGTTTCCTGCTTCGGCTCGGTCGGCGACGTACCGTGCAACACGCCTTACACGCTGGAAATCGAAAAGGTGGCAGCGGGCTGCTGCAGGATCGGCGAAGCATCGGGTATCACCAGCGAAGCCTACTGCCTGGCTCTGGGCGGCGAGTGGACGGCCGGCGACTGCTGCGGCGAGCAAGAGTGCGTCCTGGCCGATTCTAACTGCGACGGCGCAGTCAACGTGTTCGATATCGATGCGTTCGTCCTGGCTCTGACCAACCCGGCGCAGTGGCTAGCCACGTACACCTGCGATATTTGCAACAACGACTGCAACTGCGACGGCGAAGTCAACGTGTTTGACATCGACCCGTTCGTGCAGTGCCTGACTTCCGGCGGCGCCTGCACGTGCCCATAGCAGTTAGCATATGGCAGGTGAGCGGTCACTGACCGCTCACCGGGCCTTGCGGCGACGTCCCCTACGGCGTCGCTCAGCAACGTACCGGCGGCTGACCGCCGGGTGAAACGCAAAAACAGGCCGGCCTGAGGTGAAACGCCTCGGGCCGGCCTTGCTGTTTGGATGCCTAATGCACCGTCTTCACGATTTAACTGCCCGGCAACGACTGGTCCGGCCGGGTGAGAAGCGCGGCAAGTTGAAAACGTGGTGAGCGGACCCTGTACGGTGGACAATTCCGGGCGCAGCGCAGCCAATTCATCGCCACTCGCCCTGACAACCAGGCGCCGCTAGCGCCGCGCGATGACCCGCTGTTCGCTTTCCAGGATGAGCGCCAGGGCTTCGGCTGGATCGTCGATGTCCCGCAATCTGGCGGGCAAATCCGTGCTGAGCATCATTGCCAGACGAGCCAGCACGCACAGGTGCTGCCGCTCCTCATGACTGCACACGAAAAAGAAGATGTGCGTTAGCTGGCCGTCGGGCGCTCCGAACGGAATGCCCGCGGGCACACGCGCCAAGCACACCAGCGGCTCGGCCGTGGCGTACGGCAGGGGGCGCCTGGGGTGCGGCAGGGCCACACCGTGGGGCAGCGCCGTGGGGTATAGCTCCTCGCGCTCCTGCACGGCCGTCAGCAGGCCGATCGGGTCGTAAACCAAACCAGTCCGCTCGGCGAGAGAAATCAGCTCTTTCAGCACCGATGTCCGCGAACGGGCCGGCAAGTTCATATCGATGGCTTCCGGCGGCAGAAGGGCGCCGAGCACCTCCTCGTCGTTGCCGTCGGACATGGCGCGTTCGAGATTCGCGATGTGCTTTGGATCGAGGTTGTGTATCTCCTGCTGGAGCCAATCCAGCATTTGGGCCCGGTTAAACCGCCACTGGCCCTGCACCATCGAGCCGGGCAGGCGGCCCTTCTCGGCCCACTTTCGGACGATGCGCGCATCCATGCCGATGTGCCGCGCAAGTTCATCAATGCTCATGTTGCGGTAGGGCATAGCCGGGCACCGGGCATCCGAATCGAAAATTGTACCGCAGAGCGCTCGCGCAAAAAAGACAATATTTTCTGCAAAACACGTGTTGGGAGAGAGGCTGCCGAGCCGTACGAACAGCGCGGCGTCTCAACCTGGCAGCGCGCCGGGGTCCGGCAGCGCGTATTACGATTTCGACACGCCGGCGGGCGTGGGAGCGCCCGCGTCCGCGCCCGCGTACTTCGGGACGAAGATCTTCTCGGCCAGCCCGTGCTGACGAGCGTAATCGTGCAGGCGCGGAATGGTCTTCAGAACGGACAAGTCATCGTGGGTATCGGTGCCGATCGAAATCAACACGCGGTGATTCGGGAGGATGTTAAACCAGCGATCATGCTCCTCGAGCGGGATGAACTTCGAATTAAGCTCGTAGAAAATGCGGGCGTTCGCGAGGGTGCGCACAACCTGATCCATGGATGTCGAGGGGAATTGCTGAGCGACGGCGGCGTGAGCCAATCCCACGGGACACGGCCAGCGCCGGGCCTGATTGGCCAGGGTGGTAAGCCCCGCCCAGTCCACGTACTCGAACAAGACGTAATCAATGCCCGTCAGCATGGTCTTGATCGTGTCCAGCAGGCCCTTGTTCATCTGCCAGTTAATCTCAGCCCCGCAGTAAACCGGCACCCGGTCCGCCCACTTGCGGCGCGCCTCGTGCACCGCGTTGACGTATTCTTGGGTTTCACGATCGAAGACACGGTGGAACTCGCGCTCGTTGTTCACTTCGCGCGAAGATGGCGTGCAGAAAAGGTGATCGCAGATGCCGATGCCGCCCATGTTCAGCTCGGGATCATCCAAATGGGCCTGGATGATCTCGTCGATCGTGTAGGCGCCGTCTGAGAACGGCGTGTGGTTGTGCAGGTTATACATCAGTTGGTTCATGCAGGCTCACTCCCAGCCGCCATCCCGCGCAGGTTGTACGCCGCCGATCGTGCCCTTAGGGGGCCCCGAGACCTTCCCGGCCCGCCGCTACACAAAACTGCCGTCAGGTCAGACGGCCAGTGTCAAGCTGAAGAGCCGAAAAACATGCCCCAGCCGGCACGTACCCTGAACCTGTTCCTGGCACGGCCATCACCCAACTCAGCAACTTAGTATAACCTGACGCGGACCTGCGGCAAGCCCATTTCGGGCACGCGTGTGGGCCTAACGTGTGAATCAGGGCATGGGGGGCGAAGCTGACCGCGGCGCCGTCGGGGCATCCGGCACGCGGCTGTCGCCCGGATGTGAGCGTTAGGAATCGGATCAACTCGCATGCTGCAGGGGCTTGCCCAAGGACAGTGGCGGCAGGCGTGCCTGCACAACCCGCTGATCTTCACAGTAGTTCTGATCGCGCCACTTGTGTTCCTGGCGAGGGGACTGTGGCGGCGTTCCAGCGTATTGCGCCAGCGCTCTATGACGATCGTGTATGTGCTGCTGGCGACGGTATTCGTGAACTGGGTCTACCTGCTTTTGCGCGAACCTCCCTGACGCCCCGCCAGTCGCTGCGACGGGCAGACGTTGTCATGGCCGCAGGCCGAATCCGATAGTTGCAGCCTTCAGCTCACAAAGAAGTCCCGTAGCCACTGCATCGTCGTCTGCCGTCCCAGTTCGCCGATGGCTTGCGTCAGGGGGATGTCCTTGGGACAGACCTTGACGCAGTTCTGAGCGTTGCCGCAGTCGGCGATGCCGCCTTTCTCCATGATTGCGTGCAGACGTTCATCTTTGTAGAACTGGCCGGTCGGGTGTGAATTATGTAAGCGCACCTGGCCGAGAACTGCGGGGCCGATGAATTCCGAGTCTTTGTGATACTGCGGGCAGGCTTCCATGCAGCAGCCGCAAGTCATGCAGCGGCTGAACAGGTAACGCAGCGACTGTTCGCCGGGGCTGATGAGCGGGGCGTGGCGGTGGATGTCCCAGCTTCCGTCGATGGGGGTCCAGGCCTTGACCTTCATGAGGGCGTCAAAGACCTTTTGCCGGTCAACCTGCAAGTCGCGGATGACCGGGAACTTGCTCAGCGGTTCCAGGCGGATGGGCTGCTCCAGCTCGCCGACGAGGGCGGCGCAGGCCTGCCGTGGCACGCCGTTGATGACCATGGCGCAGGCCCCGCAGACCTCTTCCATGCAGTTGCACTCCCAGACGACCGGATCGACGGTCTGGCCCTGGGCGTTGACCGGGCGCTTGCGAAGTTCCATCAAGGCCGAGACGACGTTGTGCCCGCCGGCGTCCGGCATGATGAAGTCTTCCCAGTAAGGCTGGGCATCGGGGCCGGCTTGACGTTTGATACGAAAGTGAATCTGGTTAGCCATCGCGAATTTCCTGCGTGTATTTCGATTCTGCTTATCTGTAATCCCGCGGCGTCTCCGGCGGCATCACGCTCACGTCGACCGGCGAATAGGTAATCTGTGGGCCGTCCGCTGTGTGCCGGGCGATCGTGTGTTTCATCCACTTCTCGTTATTTTCCTTCCAGCGGGCCTTATAAGCCTCGTATTCGGGATCGCCCGCAAACTTGCCCTCCGGCACCTTCAGCTCAAATTCGGCCTTGTAATGCGAGCCGCGGCATTCGTCGCGCAGCCGGGCGCCGACCGTGATGACCTCGGCCAGCACGATCATGTCCTGCACCTGGCGGCCCCACGATAGCGACTGGTTCGCCCAGCCGCTGCGATCGTCGAGGCTGATGCGCTGCGAACGCTCCTTGAGCTTGCGGATGCCGTTCAGCGCGATATCCAGCCCCTTGTTCTCGCGCTCGACAAATACGTGTTTCCGCATGATCTCGCCCAGTTCGTGATGCAGCGCGAACGG
>JAGPEO010000096.1:0-2020 GCA_018056925.1 Phycisphaerae bacterium | reverse complement strand
GGGATGTCCTGCGGCCGCCGGGTGTCGCCGGCCTGCTTGGGCACCCAGATTCGTCCGCCCTCGCCGCGGCAGGCCTCAGACATCAGGCGGTTCTTGTCGTGCCCCTTCATGGCGGTCGGGTGGAATTGCACGAACTCAGCGTTCGCCAGCTTCGCGCCCTGCTGATATACGCGCGCCGCGGCTGAGCCGGTCGAATTGGTCGACATCGTAGACCGGCCCCAGATCAGGCCCATGCCACCGGTGGCGAGAATGACCGCATCCGCGCGGAACGCCTGCACCTTCATGCTGTTGAGGTCGAGCGCGGTTATGCCGCGGCAAATGCCCTCTTCATCGAGCACGACCGACAGGAACTCCCAATGCTCGTACTTGCGTACCGCCCCGCGCGCCTCGTGCGCCCGCACCTGCTCATCGCAGGCGTATAGGAGCTGCTGGCCGGTGGTCGCGCCGGCGAAGCACGTTCGCTTGTTCTTGACGCCGCCGAACAGCCGCAGGTCCATGATCCCTTCCGGCGTGCGGCTGAACGTCACGCCCATGCGGTCATAGGTGCGGATGAGGCCCGGCGCCTCCTCGCACAAGCTCTTTATGGGCGGCTGCTCGCCCAGGTAGTCGCCGCCCTTGATCGTGTCGACGATGTGCTGCCAGATCGAGTCGTTCTGGCCCTTGGTGTCGAGAACGGCGTTAATGCCGCCCTGCGCGCAGCAGGAGTGCGAGCGCTTGACCGGGAACAGCGAGAACAGATCGACGGGAAAGCCGGCTTCGGCGATCCGTAGCGTGGCCCATAGCCCGCCTAATCCGCCGCCGACCACGATGATGTTCGGTTTGGCTGCCATTTTCGTGCTTTCTCCAAGAGCGGCTTGCGCTCACAGGTGAGTGGCGCCAGGGCCGCCGAATGTCGGACCATTATAAGGGGAAACTCGGCGCGTGCATGCCGGAGTTGTAATACTGTTTTGGGCGAATTTTCGGCACTTTTTGGAGCGACGGGGCCGCCGGGGACCCGTCGTGGCGTGTTGTTCGCGCGTTTTCCTGAACGGATCGTAATTTGAAATTTAGAAGCTTGTCAGCCCTGGCTAGGAAACTTCAGCACGTCTGGTAGTGAACTCAGGCGTAAGCTCCTTTAGGCGTCCGCTGCTTGTGCCTTTTGCGCGGCGAAGGCGCGCGCCGGACGCCGGATATAAGGAAACTGTACCCCGTTTGCCTGCGCGAGGTGATTAGGCCCTGCGCCAAAGAGACGTTTCAATTAAGCACGCGCTCCAGCGGCGCGGGTAAGGGACGCGCTGCATGGGCGCCTTCTTCACACCCCGGGCGAATCTTCTGGCCCGCGGCGCACCCGTCGCTGGTGTGCTACTGCTCGGCCTGGTGGGCTTCGTCTGGTACGGCTGGGTTAACTCGCCGTATGGCACGCGCGTCGGCTATTACGTCTGGCAGCCCGTGCCGTTCAGCCATGCGCACCACGTCGGAGATGACGGCATCGACTGTCGCTATTGCCATGCTACCGCAGAAGTCTCTTCGTTCGCCGGCATGCCGTCGACGGAAACGTGCATGCACTGTCATTCGCAGCTCTGGACGAATGCCGAGATGCTCGCGCCGGTGCGGGAGAGCTGGCGGACCGACGTGCCCCTGGTCTGGAACCGCGTGCACGATCTGGCCGACTTCGTTTTCTTCAACCACGCGGTCCATGTCAACAACGGCGTGGGATGTGTGACGTGTCACGGCCGCGTGGATCGCATGCCCCTGATAACGAAGAGCAAGTCGCTTTACATGGAATGGTGCCTCGAGTGCCACCGCAACCCGGCCCCGTATTTACGGCCACGCGACCAGATTTATAGCCTCACTTGGGAGCCGCCCGAGGACCACGCCGCGCTCGCGGCGCAGCTCATGCGCGAATACGAGATTGACGCAGTGCGCGGCGCGGCGCTGACCAACTGCTCGGCTTGTCATCGTTAGGAGCGAGAGTGGCGAAAACGCACGATAACGAGGTTCCTCTCTGGCGCAGCCTTGACGAATTGGCCCGCTCGCCGGA
>JAGPEO010000095.1:10781-12022 GCA_018056925.1 Phycisphaerae bacterium | reverse complement strand
GGCCTGCCAATCGCTCGCGCAGCGCTACGCGCCGCCGGAGGCCGCCGTGCTTTTCACGGCTGGTCTGCTGCACGACTTGGGCAAAGTGGTGCTGAGCGAATACGTCGCGGCCGAGTACGGCGAGATCATGGAGCGCGTGCAGGGGCAGAATGCCTCGTTTTTAGATGCGGAGCGGGAGGTATTGGGCTTCACGCATGCGGAGATCGGGGCACGACTGGCGCACAACTGGAGCCTGCCGGACACGATCGTGCGCTGCATTCGCCATCATCACGACCCGGACGCGCTGGGCACGCCGGACCAGTTGGTGGACATTGTGCACTTGGCGGACGCCATCGGGCTGCTGACCGGCGTCGGTTGCGGCGAAGTCGACGGCCTGGCGTATGCGGTCCAGCCGGCCGTGCTCGAGCGGTGCGGCGCGAATCTTGGAGTGCTGGAGCAGATCGGCGTGGACGTGGTGCTGGAGCTGAAAGCGGTGCGAGGTTTGTTCAGGATGAGCTAGCCAGGAAGATTACTATGGCGGCGAATGTACTAATCGTAGACGATTCGGTGACCATGCGGCGCATGATCAAGCGCACCATCGAGATCAGCGGTTTGGACGTAGCCGAGGTGTACGAAGCGTCCAACGGCATCGAGGCCCTGGCGTGCATGGATCAATATTCGATCGGGGTCGTGCTGCTGGACATCAATATGCCGGTGATGACTGGAGTGCAGTTGATTGAGCGCTTGCGCGACGACGAGCGGCTGCGCGAAATTCCAATCATCGTGGCCTCGACCGAAGGCAGCGAAGCGCGCATCACGCACCTGCTCGAGGCCGGTGCGCGGGGCTTCATCCGCAAGCCGTTCCAACCTGAACAAATCCGCGACGCCCTGGCGCCGCTGGTGGGGCTGCGGGCGCAGCCGGCTCAGCCGGCCGGCTTGGATGAATCGGCCTTTTGATGGGGGGAACGAGTTTCAGTCGCATTTTCTTTTGAAGACAGCCACAACACGTACTCGGTATTGCCCCCATGCCCGCGGAGGGGGCTCTCAATTTGGCGGCGGATCGACCAGCCCAGTTGCTCGATCTCTGCGCGACAAGCGCCCAGGACTGGTGCGAGTCGCGCCGGTGGCAACAGGCCCGTTACAAGCATCTCTTTGGGAGCTTCGTACTGCGGCTTCACGAGCGTGATTACATGTCCACCGGGTTTGAGACAGCGGCGGGCGGCCGGCAGGATCAGCCGCTGCTGCGTCCAACCGACGTCGAT
>JAGPEO010000095.1:5697-10681 GCA_018056925.1 Phycisphaerae bacterium | reverse complement strand
CGGTTCGTCACCAGTGGGGCACGTTCGCGATCGATCCATAGCCGGCGCACGTTACGCGTCTCGATAACCAGCCGCTCGGGTGAACTGTCGTCCAGGTGAACCAAAGCCGGCTCGGAAGGCCGGAAGCGCTCCACTACTCGAATGTATGGGGGCAACTCCGGCTCCGCCGGCTTAGGCGCTTCAGGCGGCACTGCGGGGGCCGGCTCGATAGCTGCGGCCGGGGGTGTCTCGGGCGTTTCCTGGGGCTCCGGGACAGCCGTCGCCGGAGCGCTGGGCGCCGTCGCCGGCTCGGGGCTCGTAAGAGGCGCCACGGGCGTTTCGTCGGGCGCGGCGGCCGGAGACGTGCGCCGCGCCGACCCCTCGCAACCGGCCAACAGCGCTAAAAAAGCTGGAAGAGCGATCTTTGCCGCACGGCAGAATCGGTTCTGCGTCATTGGCTGCCCTCTTAAGTTACCAAAACGACCAGACCGCCGAGGTCTCAACATCTTATACAGATCAGGCGGTTTCGGGCGCGTGAAACGGCAATTTCTCCACCGCCCAGGCGCCGAAGGCGCGTGCCGCCGCTTTACCAGCGGATGGCCCGTCCGTAAAGTCTTTCCGCCACGGACACCCGGCTGTCGTCCGGCGTACACTGGTGGACTGCTCGAACGTGCGTGCTGCGTCAAACGAACACGACATTCCTGAAACGCTTCCGAGCACCGGCCGGCAAAGCGGGCTGCACCTGCCCAATCTGCTTGTCCTTAACCGCAATTTCGTTCTGTTGTGGGCCGCCTACGGCATCAGCGCCATCGGCGACCACCTGAGCGAGATGGCGCTCCTCAAGGAGCGCGGCGGGCTGGAGCGGCCGGACGTGACGCGCCTGCAGGCCCTGCTGACGTTCGGTTTCTTTCTCCCGTTCGTCATTTTCGGGCCGATCGGCGGGTGGTGGGCCGATCGATTCAGCCGCAAGTGGAGCATGATCGGCGCCGACCTGGCCCGGGCCGGCGTCATGGCGAGCCTGTCCTTCGCCTTGCCCATAGCGGCGGGCGGAACGCTGATCTCTTACTTGGGCGCCAGAGGCTGGGGCGACTACTCGGCGGCGCTGCCGTTGTTTTTCACAGGCGCCTTCGCGGCGTTTTTCGCCCCGGCCCGCAACGCGCTGCTGCCGACGCTGATTCGAAACGACCAGATCGTCCGCGCAAACGCGCTGCTGAGCGCCATGGGCACTATCGGCGGCATCCTCAGCGCCTGGCTGGGTGGCATGCTGGTCGACTTGAGTGAAGCCGGGCATTTTGATCTGCATTGGAATTACCGCCTGGACGGCCTGACCTTCCTGGTCAGCGCGGCCTGCCTGCTTTTCATCGCCATGCGGAAAGCAAGGCAGCAGCTTCGGCCGCGAGTTGAGGGCTTGGTAGCGCCGATCGTCCAAGGCTTCCGTTACGTCCGCCAGCACCGTCGCGTCTTGCAGATGATTCTGCTGGGCACCGTGTTCTGGGCCGCGGCGGGGGTAATCATAAGCATCGTGCCGGCCCTGGTGCGCGACGTGTTCGGCGGGCGCTTCTCGGACGCCGGGCTCTATCGCGGATTGATTGCGGCTGGCCTGGCGGCTGGGGCGGCCGTGCTAACGCTCATTGGTCCGGCGGCGCCGCTGCAATTGCGCGTGCTGACCGGATTATTCTGGGGTGCATTCTGGCTTTTTGCACTTGAGTTTGCCTATGTCTGGCGGCTCGGCAAATTCTTTACCGGCCTCTGCCTGTTCGGGATGGGCGGGGCGGGAGCTGTGATTCTGGTAACCGCGATGGCCATGCTCCAACACCTCGTTCCGAACTCGCGCCGCGGGCGCGTGTTCGGCGCGAATGAAATGGCCACTACCGCCTCACTGGTGATCGCCACCGGGCTGCTGGGTCTGCCGGAAATTCCGAACCTCGACCGCTACATACCTTATCTGATCGCGGCAACCGGCCTGATGTTGCTGATTGCCCTGATCACCGCGTGGCGCGAGTACCGTCGGAAGGACCCCTTCCCTGCCATCATGTCGTTCCTGTGGCTGATACAGCGCTTCTATGCCCAATTCTGGCTCAGAGTGGAGCGCGTCGGACCCTGCACCGTGCCGCGGCACGGGCCGGTGATACTGGCGATCAATCACACGGCCGGCGTGGATCCGATGGCCATTTACGCCACCTGTCGCCATCGCCTGACCGGCTTCGTAGTGGCCCGGGAATACTTCGAGATTCCGATTCTGGGCTGGTTCCAGCGCCTGGCCAACTGCATTCCGATCGACCGTCAGAACCCCACCAAGTCCTTTCTGACCTCTAGCCTTCGCTTCCTCAGGCAAGGCGGCTGCCTGGCCATTTTCCCTGAAGGCACCTTCCACGACCCGCACGAGCCCCCGCCCCCGGTGCGGCCGGGCGTGGGAGTGCTGGCGCTGTGGAGCGGGGCCACCGTCATCCCGTGCCACATCAGCGGGACGAAATACCACTCCAATCCGATACGGTCCTATCTGGCGCGCCACAAAATCCGGGTGCGCTACGGCGCGCCGGTCGATCTGTCCGCATTCGCCGGGCGCGCTAAGCAGCGCGAAGCGCAACAGGAGGTTAGCGAGCTGATAATGGCGAAGATTCGCGAGCTTGGTCCAAGAGACTCCGCGTGCGAGTGAACAAGCGTGAAAATCGGGATTGCAGCGAGTTGAAGCCGGCACAACGGCGACGCGGCGGGGTGCTGCTTGCAGCCGCCGTCCTCATGCCGCTGGTCATTCTTCTCGCGCTGCGCGCGCTTAACGTGCCGCTGGGCTGCCCCGGGCGATTCGTCTACCTCTACTCGCCGCCTCCGGTCGCCGGCTGGCGTGCCGCAATGGTCCCCTTCGCCGCGGTCATCGGCGCCGGCCTAGGCTTGGCGATATGGCTGATGAGCGCCGACGACCGGGCGCGGCGTGTACTCGGCTTCGTGCTTCTGGCGGGCGGCTCGTTGGCGCTTGGCGTCTGGACGTATGTCGCGCCGCCGGACCACGCCGTGCAGCATGCCTTCAACATGCAGTCGCCCTCCCAGGATGGCGCCTTCCTGCTTGAGGCATTCAAGTTTGAGCACGCGCGAGACTACTTACGCGCCTTCCCTGAGCGGGCGGGCACGCCTGCCGAACTCATGCGCGGCACGCGTATCATCAGCAACCCGCCGGGCATGACGATGCTGGCGTACCTCTGCCGCCGCCTGAACGAAGCGGCTCCGCCCCTGGCAAACTATCTGCAACGCCAGTTTCAAGTTAACGACGTCGACGACCCGCGCCCTTTCCTGGAAACGGCCTCGGCCGGCCTGCTGTTCACCTGGGTCTTAACCGGCGTGTGGCTGCTCGCGGGCGTGTTTTTGTACCGCCTGGGTCGCCTGTTCTTTGATCCTCCGGTCGCGGGCGCGCTGTGCGTTTGCCTGTTGTTCAGCCCAACGACGCTGCTGTTTACGCCGGGCAAGGACACTGCTCAACTTCTCACGGCTGCCGTTGCGCTCTGGCTGTGGTTCCTGGCGTGGCACCGGAAATCAGCGTGGCTGGCAGCCGCCGCGGGAGCGGCCTTCACCCTTTCCTCTGTGGTCAGCCTGGTCCACGTGTGGCTGGCGGCCATCGCGCTGGCCGCGGTTTTCGTATGCCGGCCTTGGCAGTGGCGCTCGCTCGCGGGACACCTAGTAGCTCCAGCTCTGGCGGGCGCCGTGGCGGCCGGCGCGCTTGCTTACATTTCGTGCGGGCTGAACATCCCGGCTACGCTTGTTGCGGTTGCGCGGTCGCAGGCCGCCGTGACGCGCGGCGCCGACGCCATGCCGTGGCTGTGGCAGAGCTTGGGCGTGCCGCTGTTTCTGCTATTGGCGGGACCGGCCTTTTGGACCGCCTGCCTGTCAATGAGGCGGATCGGCGCGGAAGTGACGCCCCGGGGATCTGACCACCGGATGGGTCTGGGCATGTTGCTGAGCACGCTGCTCGTGCTGATCGCCACCGTCGGCTTCACCAACATTGAGACGCCGCGGCTGTGGATTCCTTTCTCCATACCGTTGTTGCTGGGTATCGCGCTGCTATCGGACGCTGTGCGGCGTCCCGAACGGCGGGCACGCGTCTTTCTCGCGTTACTCGTGGCGGTGCAGATTGCCGGCTCCGCACTCATCTGGGCCCTGCTGGATTGCCGTGAAGCCGAGCATCGCCTGCTTGAGGGCCGCCTGTTCTGGTAAAAAGCGTCTTTACGGGGTGGAGACTGCCGAAGCCGGGACTTGGGGTCATTGAGCGGCTTCAGAATCTTACGCGCCCGACATGATTTTGCACGTGACTTTGCGCGGGAAAATACGAACAATTCTATTAGAGCCAACGAAGTCGCCGACTCCAAGTATGCAGAGGACCTAGCGGCGATGAACGTCAGCAAATCCGCCCAGGAACTCAGGCGTTTGTTCAGCGGCCTGGTCGAGCAGATTTTTATGGCCGAAGTCGGAATCTGCGCTCCCCGTCTTACGGACTACCTGGCGCAGCTCCTCGCCGATTTCCTCCACATGGATCGCGTCTTTCGTCTTAGAACGGCGGACGGAGAGCTCATCCGCGACGTCGCACGCATGCGCGCCGAAGCCGAAATCGGCATGCGCCTCGGTGATCAGACCCGGGCACGCCATATCAATCGCTACATCGGCGATTTCACGCTTTTCTGGGCCGGTCTCTATCCCGAAAGTCTCCGGCCGCGACGCAATCTCGGCGCCGACCTGTGGCGCCAGTACCTGGTCGAGGGCAAGACCGGCTACGAACTGGCCAGCGAGCTGTCACAGACGGAAGACGTCCCGCCCCCCGAATTGCTCTTCGATCTGAGCCGGCAGTTCGAATCCTGCGTCCACGGCCTGCACCTGGTCCGCGAGAATTGGGAGCAACTGCCAAACCTGTCATGACGCAATTAGAGCACGTCTTAAATCGTGCTCGAAACCGCGCCCGTTGTCCCACATAAATAAGCACCGTTAACGAAGGCATGCCCGCGCTTAGAGCTTGGGCATGGCA
>JAGPEO010000095.1:0-5597 GCA_018056925.1 Phycisphaerae bacterium | reverse complement strand
CCGGTGAATTCTCGCTGTTACCGCTAACCGTGGATTACCGCCGCCGTGCCCGCTATTCTCTCTAAACAGCGGAGAACCAGATGGCGGCCGACCCACTCAAAATCCTTAGTTTGCCCAAGCTCACCAACGGTCGCATGGTGATCGCCTTCTCCGGCTGGATGGACGGCGGAAACGTCTCCACGGGCAGTGTTGAATGGCTTGTCAGAACGCTCGCAGCCAGCAAGGTGGCTGAGATCGACCCCGAAGGCTTCTTCATCTACAACTTCCCCGGTTCGATGGAGGTTTCGGCCCTGTTTCGGCCGCACACCAGCTACGAGAACGGCCAGATAATTGCATACGAGCCGCCGGAGAACGAATTCTACTGCAGCGAAGCGGAACGGGTGATCTTCTTCACGGGCAAGGAGCCGAACCTGAATTGGGAGCGGTTTGCCGACTGCATCTTCCGCTTCGCGGCAGCGGCGGGCGTAACGACGCTGTACTTTGTCGGCAGTGTCGGCGGAACCGTGCCGCACACGCGCGAGCCGCGGCTGCGTTGTACGGTTTCGGACGCGCGACTTAAGCCGTTGCTCGAACCGTTCGCGGTGCGTTTTGCGAGCTATGACGGGCCGGCGAGCTTCTCGACGCACCTGCTGGTTCGCGCTGCGGCCCGGGGACTGGCGATGGTGAACCTCGTGGCCGAGATTCCGGCGTACATTCAAGGCACCAATCCCAAGAGCATCGAAGCGGTCATCCGGCGGCTGGCGGGGATTCTCAAGCTGGAAGTGGACGTTCGCGAGCTGCGCGACCTCGGCACTGTCTGGGAAGAGCGGCTCAACGACGCACTGGAGCGGCGGGAGGACGTCTCCACGCAAATCCGCAAGCTCGAAGAGAACTATGACAGCGAAGTCTTCGACACGGAAATGGGTGAATTGAAGGAGTGGCTCGAGGAGCAGGGAATCCGGGTCGACTGAGCTGTTTGTCTCCCGCAGTTTCAGCTTCCGCAGCTTCAGGTGGACGTTTGCATGGATTCGGCCAGGACCGGCTCTGGTACTGCGGCCGTTTCGCCAAGAGTCAGCGCCAGTTGGACCGCGGCCACCTGGAATTCGCAACTCAAGTTCTCATTAAAGCCCATCAGCAAGCGGCGCGGGTCGATCTGCAACACCGCTGCCAGGACATCAACACCCGCCGCGCGGGCAGCACGACGGCGCAGGGCAGCCCATGCGGCGGAACACCGCTGCAACATCCGCAGGTCGACCCAGGAGTGATCCGCAAACCAGGGCGCGTCGTTGAAGCCGTTTGTGCGCGGCACGTCACGCCTCAGCAGCCTGTTCCAGCGCAGCCGCAACCGAGTCTGGAGCCAGCCCAGGTCGGCCGGCAAGCCGGTCTTGGTCGTTTCGATGCGTGCCTGCGGGCCGCACAGTTCGGCAAAAACCGGGACAGTCAGCCGCTCCATCATCTTTGGCAACGGCCGGCAGGAACAAGCCACTTCGAGTATGTCCCGATAGAAGAACAACTCGTCGGACGCAAACAGCCGCATGTTGCCCATGGAGTAGCTGCCTGCCGAAACGCGGCTGGCGGGGTAAAAGTTGATCCATTCATCGGCCGTTTCGGGGCGGATGGCGGTCATCTCGTTCATGCGTATTGCGGCGCGTTGCTGCATTTGCCGCTGAATTTGTGGCCGCACGGCCCACTGGCTGGCCGGTCGAGTCGGGTCATCCCAGGCGGGACGTTGAGCGCACAGGCGCGTTCGGAGCCACGCCGGCACGCCCAGGCGTGCGGCCAGCGTTGCCCGGACAGTCTCCGGCGCGAAATAGCATTTCAGCAGGGCGTCGGCGAAGAGCCCGCTGAGCACGAGGTCGAATTGCACCGCGGCCCCGGCCAGAACCATGCCGTGCGCGTGCATTGCGGTTCGGATCGGCCCCAGCAGGGCCGCTTCGCGTTCGGGGAGGCGAGCATAGAACTCGCGATCTCGCAGCAAGGCCAGGTGCGGAACGCCGAAGCCCGCCGCGGCGCGTTGCGCGACCCGGTACTCGTGGTTTTCGCGATCCAGAAACGTGAGCGCCGCGGCGCGCCTTTCAGGCGGCACACAGGCCAGTACGGTCCGCGAATCTACGCCGCCGCTGAGCGTCACGGCGACCCGCTCCGCGCCGCGCGTAAGTTCCTGGCCGGCATCGCGGAGTGCGCAAGTCAGTTGTTTGCGGAGTTCCTTGAGAGGCGGATAGCGCGGCGGCTCCTCCGGCTTCCACAAACTGCGGCAAGTATGTGTGACTGGGGTGCCCGAGACGTCAAACGTGTGAATCGTGCCGGGCGCCAGTTCAGTTACGCCGCGATACGTTGTGTGCGGGAAGGTTGGCGTATAACGGACTAGGAATTCGCCTACGGAAACCAGATCCAGGTCGTCCAGGCGGTCCGCCGCGCGCGCCACGAAGTTGGGCAGAGTGCCAATCGCGCATATGCGCCCGTTTCGGTCGCGCCCCATGTATGCCGCATAAAAGCCGAGCCGGTCCGTCACGAGTTCGACCCGCTCGGGCCCGCAGGAGACGAGCAGGAACAGTCCGGTAAGACTGCGATAGTGCCGATCGAAATCAGCCTTTCCAACCCAACCGGCCCACCGACGCGTAAAGCCCTGCGGCCCTTCCACTTCGTGTGTCACGCCGATGATGCGCGGCCGCCCGACGGCAAAGCAGACGCAGTCATTCGCGCTGGCCGGGTCATAGCCGAGGCCGCGTGTCTCCTGCACCACGGCGCTGCCCCAGGGAAACCGGAACTGCGAGATTCGCAGTTCGCCCATCCCCTCCCGCTCGCGGAGCGCGTCACCGACAGCATCCAAGCTCACCCAATCGCCGATTTGGATCAGGAAATCACTCATAAGAACAC
Organism: Phycisphaerae bacterium; assembly: GCA_018056925.1. GTDB lineage: Bacteria > Planctomycetota > Phycisphaerae > UBA1845 > Fen-1342 > JAAYXS01. The sequence goes on along the minus strand of JAGPEO010000095.1, from coordinate 2,741 downwards.
TGTGAACATTCCCGCTGGCCCGCGCCGCCTCCGGATTGCCAATTCTACGGCCACGCCGGAGCCGAAAGTCAACTTCCGCTTCGCGCGTCTGACCGCGTAGCCCCCGATGTTTGTCGTCATCCACTATTTACCATCCGCCATCTCCGCCGCAGCCCGCGATCCACCGTCAACGCGTCACGGCCACTCGAGGCGCGAAACTCGTAACTTGAAACTGAAACACGCCGCAGCCAGAATACGCCCCGCCATGGAGAGTACCGGCGCCACGCTCGACCCGGACGGCCCTGCTAGATGGCCCAGCCGGCACAAGGTGTAGACGCCCGGCGCGCTGGCTGATCCCGCCGCCGGGCGGGAGGCCAGCAGCTATGCCCAACCAAATCAGCGAAATCGACCTCGAAGCCCTGCGAGCCACCTGGCCGGCGCTGTCGGACGAGGAACGCGCCGAGGCTTTCAGCCTCCTGGGGGAAGACGATGCCCACACCTTCTTCGCCTCGCTCACGCCCGCTGATCAGGCGGGCATTCTCAAGCATCTGCCCAACGGCAGAGCCGCGATCTGGATGCGCATGCTCGCGCCGGACGATGCGGCCGACGTACTCCAGGAGTCCGACGCCGAGCAGCGGCAGCGCCTCGAAGCTATGCTCCCCGAGCCAACCCGCCGGGAGGTGCAGGCCCTACTGGCCTACGCCGAGGACGACGCCGGCGGTTTGATGAGCCCGCGCTACGTACGGCTCCGCCCGGACGTCACTATCGAGGTGGCCATCCGTTATTTGCGGCAACAGATCCGCAAGAACCCGGAGACGCTGTACTACGTTTACGTGCTGGATGCCGAGCAGCGCCTGCTGGGCGTGATCTCGTTCCGCGAGCTGTTCGCCGCGCCCGGCGACGCCTTAGTGGCCGACGTGATGCGCCGCGATCCGATCACCGTACACGAAGCCACTGACCAGGAAGAGGTCGCCCGCATAATCGAAACCAACGACTTGCTCGCTCTGCCCGTCGTCGATGACGAGGGACGCGTCAAAGGTATCGTCACCGTTGATGACATCGTCGACGTCATCCAGGAGGAGGCTACCGAGGACATCCAGAAGATCGGCGGTACTGAGGCCCTGCGTGCCCCCTACCTGGACGTCTCATTCCCCGCCATGATTAAGAAACGCGGCGGGTGGCTCTCCGTACTCTTCTTCGGCGAACTGCTAACCACTGTCGTCATGGGCTACTTCGAGCAGGAAATCGCCCAGGCCGTCGTGCTGGCCCTCTTCGTGCCGCTGATCATCAGCAGCGGCGGCAACTCCGGCTCGCAGGCCACGACCCTTATTATCCGTTCCATGGCCCTGGCTGAGTTGCGCCTGCGCGACTGGTGGCGCGTCATCCGCCGCGAACTGGGTTCGGGCCTGACGCTGGGCACCTGGCTGGGGTTGATCGGCTTCTTGCGTGTCGTGCTTTGGCACAACGCCGGCTGGGCCAACTTCGGCGAGCATCACGTGTTACTGGGTCTGACGGTCTGGCTCAGCCTGATCGGCGTCGTAAGCCTTGGCACGCTGGCCGGCAGCATGCTGCCGTTCCTGATGCGCCTGCTAGGTTTCGACCCCGCGGTCAGTTCAGCCCCGTTCGTGGCCACGCTGGTAGATGTAACCGGCTTGATAATCTACTTCAGCATCGCGGCCGTCGTGCTGCGCGGTACGCTATTGTGACGCCAAATGCGGCTTATGCGACGAAGAATGGTCGCCACTCCGCCGGCAAGAACGCCGCCCCGGGTTCACTAGAATCAGGGATATGACACATGACACGACGGACACCCCCGTTGCCGAACGCCTGGCCGGAACCAATGCCGGCATCGTCGAGCGGCATGACCTGAATGAGACGCTCAGCATCGTGCGCGTCCGGCCGGATAGCGGCCGCATTCCCGACTTCAAGCCGGGCCAATTCGTCACGCTTGGTCTGCCCAAGCCGCTGACGCCGGCCCTGGCGGCGCGGCTGGCCGGTCGCCCCGGCGTTGTCCCGATGGTGCGCCGGGCGTATTCAGTCGCCTCCTCGCCGCGGCAGACCGATGCGCTGGAGCTGTTCGTCGTGCTGATTGAAACCGGCAAGCTCACGCCGTTGCTTTGGCGGCGCGACTTCCCCAATCGCGTTTTTCTGGAGGACGTCGCCAAGGGCGAGTTCACTCTGGATTCCGTGCCCGACGGCCAGAACCTGGTCATGATCTCGACCGGCACCGGCATCGCACCATTTGTTTCCATGTTGCGCACCTACCGTGGCCAAAACCGTTGGCGGCAACTGGTCATCATCAACGGCGTACGGCGCGTCTCCGACCTCGGCTATCGCGCGGAGCTCGAGGGCGTCAGCCGGGAAGACCCCACCGTGCGCTACGTGCCCATCGTCTCGCGCCCCGACGCTGCCGGCGGCTGGGACCGCCTCTGTGGCCGCGTGCAAGTCATGCTCGACGACGCCTTGTGCCAGGAGCACGCCGGGTTGTGCCTGGACCCGCGGAGCTGCCACGTGTTCCTGTGCGGCAACCCGGCCATGATCGACGAGATGGAGCTGCTCCTGCAGAAGCGCGGCTTCCGCACGCACACGGCACAGACTCCGGGCAACATTCACTTCGAGCGTTATTGGTAGCCGACACCGGCGGAAGGCGCTGATAGCGGTCCTGGGCCGGATCTATCGGGCCAGTCCTCGGCCAGGGGGGCCGGCGCTACTGTCAGGGCCTGGTCAGGAGCATTACGAACGGGTCGATGTCGAACGCGTTC
>JAGPEO010000410.1 GCA_018056925.1 Phycisphaerae bacterium | reverse complement strand
GCGCCCGTGGGTCTTGTACCCGCGGCAAGCACGGATATTACGGCTGTTCTAGCCGTGGCGCACTTCCGAGATCGGCCGGTTTCCGGTTCGATCTCGGAAGTTTTTGTTAGGCCGACTTTGTCGAGCAAGCGCGAGGGCGCGCGGTGATTCAGTCAAGCACATCGGGGCGCGTGGCGGCACTCGAAACGCGCGTGGTGGCCAGTTTTCCTGTATGCCGCGAGCACGTGGCGCTTGAGTTTGTGGCGGATCACTTCCCGCCGTCGACTCCAGGACAATTCTTACAGGTGCAATGTGCTGGTTGCGCGAGCGGCTCGCCAAGCTCAGCGCGCTGGTCGCAAGGACCGGCTCCGGCGCGTTCCGCGGCGGATCAGCCATTCCTGCGACGCCCGTTCAGCATCGCGGATCGATGGACCGACGCCGCTGGTGGCGTCCATCTCGCGGTCATTTCGCGGACGGTGGGGCGTGGAACGGCGTGGCTCGAGAGCTTGCGGCCCGGCGATACGCTCAACGTCACCGGTCCCTTAGGGCGAGGTTTCCGAATTCCGGAGCAGGACGTGCCATTGGTGTTGATTGGCGGAGGCGTCGGGATTCCGCCAATGCTCTACTTGGCCCGGCGCCTGCACGAACTCGGGCGTCGCGAGGTCTGCATAATTTTCGGAGCCACCACGCGTGATCTGCTGCCAGTAGCACTGCGTAGCGAGCCTCCGCGGGATGGCGGTGCAGCGCCTTGCGTCGTTTTGCCCGGCGGGGCTGAGTTTTTGGCGATGGTTACATCCGACGACGGCTCGGTGGGCATGCGCGGAGTCGTTACCGACGCGTTGGCGGCGTGGCAGAGTCGGCGGGGCGGCGCCTCTGCCAAAGTTCGCGGGCAGGTCTTTGCGTGTGGCCCGGAGGGAATGTTGAAGGCGGTTGCCGCGGTGACTCGCAGACTGGGCCTGGCATGTCAGGTTTGCATCGAGCGAACCATGGGATGCGGCTTGGGCACGTGCCTTTCCTGCGTTGTCCGGCGGCGCGATCCGGGCCGACCCAGCGGTTGGTCGTGGGCACTGGCATGCAGCGATGGGCCGGTATTTGACCGGGATGAGCTGCTCGATTACGACTTACCAGCGACCGCATAATGGGGGTGGATCGCGTGGAGAAGTCCTGATGCGACCGAACGCCGTTCGTCTCGCCTGGTTGTGCCTTTTGGGGTTCGTGGGGATCGTCGGCTGTGAGAGTCCGGGTGTTCGGTTCCTGAACTTCATCACCTTGCAGAAGAACCCGCTTGTATTGGCGTTGGTGGCGGAAAACCGCGCGACCAACGACGACCCGCTCCAAGCGCTCAACCCGTTCGGGCCATATTCGGCACTGCAGCACGCGATGAGCCGCGACCTGCAGCGAACAGTGGCGCTGGACTTATGTTTTCCGTTCCAACTCCAGCCGTGCCTGGAAACCGGCCTGTACCACGCGGCGGTCGTCTCGCCGATTCAGTACGCGCGGCTGTCCGAGGCGCAGCGCTTTCCGGTAATTGCGGTTCCGGCGGGCGAAGGCGAGCCGATTGTGCAGCCGGCATTATTGGTGGTTCCGGCGGATTCGCTGATCCAGGCGGTCGAGGACTTGTGCGGGGAAACGGTCGCATTCGGACCGGCGCCGGATTCGCGCACGCACTACGCGGCTCTCGACCTGCTCGCGGCGCACGGGCTGCAAAAAGCCGACTTGCGCCTCGAGCTGCTGCCGATTCCGGGTTCGCTGAAGCACCTGCCCAACGCGCGCGAGGTTGTCTCGTGCGTACTCAGCGGCGGCGCGGCCGCCGGGTTCGTGGACGAGGGCGAGTGGGAAGAATTGCCCGAGACCTCCGGCCCGGCTGGCGCCATCGGCCGCGACATGCTGCGGGTGATCGCGCGGACCGCGGCCCTGCCGAATCAACTGGTGATTTCCTCACCGCGACTCGATCCGCAGACTCTGGAGCGCGTGCAGAGCTTCTTTATCCGCGCCGGCGAAACTCATCCTGAGGCATTGCAGCCGCTACGCATTAAACGATTTGAGCTGCCCTCTGATGAGCTACTGGCGACCTGCCGTGAATTGGCTGTACGGGAATCGCGTTCGGCGGCTGCAAACGGCGGCGCGGAGGCGCTGTCGCCCACGACTGACTCTCCCGCTCAGTAGTCAGCATTTATGGGTTTATGGCTGATTTGCCGGCTGATTTGCCGGCTGCGAGGAAAGCAAATCAGACTGCGGCGGTTGTGCTATTGGCGGCTGGGGCTTGGACCAGCGCCAATCATCAATGGTCGCACCGTTCAGGCCTATCTGCCGCACCCGCAACTCCAGCCCGTCAACCTGCACGTACGTAAAGCTGTGCTGTGAATTATCCAGCGCGGCCACGTACGCAGGCCGCTGATCAGGCGGCGGCGCCTCGTACAGTCGTGCCCCGCCCGCTCCCGTGACTATGTAAGTAACACCGCTCCCGTCCGGTACCACCTGCCCCCCTCGTAGCGGGTGGGTCCGTTCGTAAAGGTGGTCATGGCCGCAAAAGACGAGGTCCACGCCCGCGGCTTCCATGGCGGGGACGATGGCGCGCTGGATGCGCTCATCCGAAGGGTGCGCGCCGCAGGTGTAGGGCGGGTGGTGGAACACAACGAACTTCCACGTCGCCGGAGCGGCGGCCAAAGTCTGTTTCAGCCAGGGAGCGACCTTTTCGGCCAGGGTTGCTTCGGGCAGCGTGCTATCCAGGACTACGATGCGCG
>JAGPEO010000409.1 GCA_018056925.1 Phycisphaerae bacterium | reverse complement strand
AAGTGCGGGTGGAATTGTCCATAGCGGTAGTAATCCGGGGCCAGCTCGGCCGCACCGGCAGTCTGCATGAGCGCTTTTTGGCCGCTGTCGAACGGGCTTCCGAAGCGGGCCTGGTTGTAGGCGCCTTGCACAAGAATTGCCGCAATACAGGGCAATGCAAATGATGCGCAGTTTCTCAGCCATTCTGCCAAGCGCGCCCGGCGCGGGCCGCTGGTCTGAAACCAGAACAGCGTTAGAAAGTAGGGGGCTATGAGAACGACAATATTGCGTCCGAGGACCGCCGCCCCGAACGCGGCGCCACTGAGAAGCGCGGCGCGCCACGTCAACTGCGGAGCACACGACAGGATGCAGGCCACCAACAGCGCCGTAAGCGTGATAATCTGCACACTGAACCAGACTGAGCCGATGCAAGCGGAATAGAAATGAACCGTGCCGAACGCCAGTAGGACGGTTAGGGCGATGCGGGCCGGTTCGGTAGTCGCACACCACCCTGCGCGGTCTGCGCGCCGCAACAGCACGTAGAATAGCGCGACGTTCAGGGCGCCGAACAGTGCGTCGATCAGGCGATCGCTAACGCCGGGGCCGAACAACGCTACTACCGGCGTCAGCAGCGCCGGCGCCAGCGGCCCCCAGTATCCATAGTACTTGCCATCCACAACGGACCAATCCAGCAGGCTGCGTCCGCGATGCCACTGTTCCAGGAACTGCCGGCGCTGAAGTTCTGAGATCGCGATGTTCCGCCGTTGGGCCAGAGCGGCCAGCGCCTGGTCGGCCGCGGCCTCGTCGCGCTGTTGCACGGCGGCCAGTTGCTGCGGGCGCACATGCGATTGTCCGTGCAGGAAGGCGTCGGCCAGCAGCAGCAGGTGTGGATGGGGCGACTGAACAAAGTGGAACCGCAGGTCGCCGGCTACGAATAAGTAAACGAGCCCGGCCGCCGCTCCCAGCAACACGGCGCGTCCGCCGGGCGAATGGGCGATACGGAGTACCAGGCTGCGCCGGGCGGCGCGGGAGGTTGTGGCGCGCGAAACTTTGCCTTGCGGCGGCAAAGCCGAGCCCTGCGCTCCCGGCAGGCGTTGGCGCACTTTGGTGCGACGCGGCACTAACGACTCACTTCTATCACTTGCAGCGTCTCGAAATCGCGCCGCGCGATCGGCCGTCCCTCGTAGATTGTCTCGTCGCGCACCTGCCGGCTGGAGGTTTCGAAAACCACCAGGCTGTCGCGGTAGAAGCCCAGCAGGTCGGCGCGGCCGAGGGCCGTTTCGCTGTTGCCGTAATAGAGCATTACCGCCTGTTCGGGTGAATCCGGATGGTGGACGGTACACAGCACGGCATGGCTGGGCGAATTGTAGAGAGTGTCGTCTATGCGAAAGCCGTTTGTCTCCCATTGGATGGGGCAGACTGTGCGTGCGAGCAGCGCTTGCACCGGCTCGGCCCGGACGGCGTCGCCCAGCAGCAATACTGACTTGCCGGCCAAGTCGGCGGCTGTGACGTCAGCGGCGGTCCGGCGCGTGATCTGCTTTGAACCGGCGGGGCCGGTGCAGTCCTCAATGACAATCTGGTAGAAGGGCGAGATAGGTTCGGGGGGCGTGACGATCAGGAGGTCGCGGGCGGACCGTACGAGGCCGGCGTTGGGAATCATCTCCTCCGGGCGTACTTTCCGCAGAATCTGGTAATCCGGATCAAGCACGACGGTGCGGACGGGCCGGTCTGAGCTGAGGCGCACGGTCGCGGCGGGGCCGTCGAGCGGGATGATTTCATCGCGCGTGCTGCCGTCGTCATGGACCAGGCGCAGCGGCACGTTCAGCTCGAAGTTGGTGTCGTGCTGCGCGATTGTGACGTCGAGCGCGCTTTCCGCCGGCAGCCAGACTGCGCTGGTCAGCTCGATCCGCGGCGCGCCGGCGGTGCGCACCCAATCCTGTATGAAGCGGTCGAGCTCCAGGCCGCTCTCTTGCTCGCAGACTTCTTGCAGCGTGCTCCAACTGGCGTAGCGGCCCATGTAATCGCGGGTCAGGCGCCGCATGGCGTTCCAGAAGTTTTCCTGGCCGACTCGCGTGGCGAGCATGTGGAAGACCATAGTGCCCTTGTTGTAGCCCACTTCGCGGCCCGGGCCGTTCGGGCGGTCGAAGCTACCCAGCGGCTTGTCCTGCTCCGGCTTGATCCCGCTGACGATCATGCAGCAGTTGCGCCGCTGTTTTCGTGCGCCTTGGTCGTCGCCGTCGAGGACGTAGCCGTAGTAGTTCGCGGCGTAACTGGTGAGGGCCTCGCACCAGTTGCCGTCGGCGGGATCGACGTAAATGCCGTTGCCCCACCAGCAGTGCAGCAGCTCGTGGTCCAGGAAGCCGTGCGCCAAGGCGCGCCGTCCCATCTGGAAGAGCGTCTTGTTCAGTAGCGTGAATTCGGGAAAGGCGAAGCCCGAGCTGAAGAAGTTTTCAACGATCGCGTAGTCGCGGAAGGGGAAGGGGCCGATCAGCGGCTGGTAACGAGCCAGGTAATCCGCGGCCGCCGCGAGGAACAGGTCCGTGTTCTTCTCGATGACCTCGCGCGATTGCTCGTCCTCGGGTAGCGAATAGTGCAGCCGCAGGCGAATTCCGTCCGCCTCGCGCGTCTTGATGCGGTGCGGCCCGCCGACCAGCACCAGCCCCTCGAGCGGATAGGTCGAGTTCCACACGAGTTTGCCGTTGGCGCTGGACGCCTCGTGATCGAAGCGGGCGCCGGCCACCAATT
>JAGPEO010000408.1 GCA_018056925.1 Phycisphaerae bacterium | reverse complement strand
ACAGGCGTGTGTGGGCACCAAATTCAGTCAGCCCGGTTTCCTGACGACGCTGGCAATCGCGTGCGTCGAGGCCGGGCAGGTTGAGCAGGTCCTGCAACGGCTGCCGAACGCGGCAGTTACGGCGGATTTGCAGCAGCGAATCGCGGCGTACCAGCAACAGCGCGCGGCGGCCGCCCAGTCTAACCCTTGATGACTCCGATCGGCTTGAGGCGTGCCACCTTCTTGGCCAAACCGGCCTTGTGGACGACGTCGACCACGTCGCTGACGTCCTTGTAGGCCGCGGGTTGCTCCTCGGCGAGGCCGGTGCGGCCACGGGCGCGGGCGATGACGCCTGCTTCGAGCAATTCCTTTTCGATCGAGCGGCCCTTGGCGGCCCGGATTGCGGCGCTGCGTGACAGGAGGCGCCCGGCGCCGTGGCAGGTGCTGCCGAAGGTTTCTTCCATGGCGCGCGGCGCGCCGACCAGCACCCAGCTTGAGCGTCCCATGTCGCCCGGCACCAGCACAGGCTGGCCGACTTCGCGATAGACGGCCGGCACCTCGGGGTGGCCGGGTGGAAAGGCGCGCGTGGCGCCCTTGCGATGGACGCAAAGCATGCGTGTTTCGCCGTTGATCTTGTAGGGCTCCATCTTCGCGATGTTGTGGGCCACATCGTAAACCAGGCGCATGCCCAGCTTCTGCGACGGCAGCTCGAAAACTTTCATGAACGCCTGCCGCGCCAGGTGCAGCAGGAGCTGGCGATTGGCCCAGGCATAGTTCGCGGCCGCACGCATGGCGCCCAGATACCGTTGGCCCTCGTCGGAGTGCACCGGCGCGCAGACGAGTTGGCGATCGGGCAGCTCGATGCCGTATTTGGCCGGCGCATGGCGCAGGTCTTTGAGCGCGTCTTCGCAGACCTGGTAGCCGAAGCCGCGCGAGCCGGAGTGAATGAGGACCGTTATGGCGCCCAGCTTCAGCCCGAGCACCTCGGCCGCGTGCGGATCCACGATTTCGTCGACTATCTGTACCTCGAGAAAATGATTGCCGCTGCCGAGCGTGCCGACCTGGTCGTGGCCGCGTTCATAGGCGTGGTCGGAGACGAAATCGGGCCGCGCGCCTTCCAGTTGGCCGCCGGCTTCGGTGCGCTCGATGTCCTCGTCGGTGCCGTAGCCGCGTTTCACCACGTATGGCGCGCCTTCGACGACCAGCTCTTTCATTTCGCTGCGCGTGAACTTTATTTTGCCGGTGCCGCCCACGCCGCAGGGCACGGTGGAAAAGAGCGTGTCCACCAGCTTTTTCAGGCGCGGCCGGCAGTCTTCGGCGGGGATGTCGGTGCGCACCAGGCGCACGCCGCAATTGATGTCGTACCCCACGCCGCCGGGGCTGATTACGCCGCCTTCCTGCGGGTCGGTGGCTGCCACGCCGCCGATGCAGAAGCCGTAGCCCCAGTGGATATCCGGCATGGCCAACGAGGCGCGGACGATGCCGGGCAGCGTGGCGACGTTGGCGACTTGCTCGGGTGATTTGTCCTGGCGAATGGACTGCATGAGCGTGTCGTCGGCGTAGATGATGCCGTCGACGCGCATGCCGGCTTTGGCGGTGCGCGGAATGCGCCAGCGGCACTCGTCGATGCGTTCGAGCGGTCCGGTGTATGCGTCAGACATTTTGAACCTCAGACCAGATGGCAGCAGATAGTGCTATTCATATATCGACGATATACGTGGCTTCGAATCCGTCCGGCGACGAGCGTATTCCCAGCTCGTGGTAAGTCACCGCTTTGACCTCGTTGGCGTATTTACTGCGATGCGGATCAACTGGCCGCATTTTCACGGATACGGCCAGCCGGTCCTCAGTAAACTGCTCGACTTCGACTTCGGTCGCGAGCTGATGGCACGTTTCGAAGCGCCGCAGAACCTCGGCCAGATAATCCCGCAGCATTACGGCGGGCTCATCACCGCTGAACTCAAGCCGCACCTGCTCGGCGGGCGCGCCGGTTTTGCCCGCAAGCTCACCGATGACTTCGTACAAACCGCGCGTGGCCGGCTCTATAAGGCCGGCCAGCGTCGGCGCGTACACGCGCACACCAACGTCGGCCGTGTGATCGAATAGCTCGTAACGCGCTTGCATCGTACACCCTGCGGGACCGGTTTTAGCGAGCTTGCGAGGTGGACCTGTCAGCCGGTTCCGTAGCGGCTCGGCATGCAGGACCGGTCTGCGGCCGGTCCTGCACGGTTTGCTCATAAAGCCTGGTCGAGCTACGCCATCCGGCTGAGTTGGTCGCGGATGACGGCTTCGAAGCCGCCTTTTACCACCAGCTCCTGCGCCACCGGACCCAGCGCCGGGAATGAGTATATCCGCTCGGACCCGCCGGCGCTTTGCACTCGAATTTGCGAGCGCGTGAAGTCGATGGTGGTCTGCCAGCCGGTGCGGATGGTGCGCGGCGCGGCTTGGCCGTCCTTGCAGCCCGCAGTGAACGCAGCCCGCAAATCATTGACCAGCGCCGGGCACTCTATGCAGATGTAGCCGTTGTTATACGCGTTACGGCTGTACGTCTGCGAGAAGGACCCGGCCACGACAAGCTGCAAGCCGCGGAACTTCAGCGAGGTCGCGGCCTGCTCGCGCGAAGAGCCGCTGCCGAAGTTGTAGCCGCCGACCAGGATGTCGCCCTGCCGAGCGATCTTCTGGAACTCGGGGTCGTAGTTGGCCATCGCGACTTTGCCCATTTCTTCCGGCGGCAGCGTCTTGTAGGTG
>JAGPEO010000094.1 GCA_018056925.1 Phycisphaerae bacterium | reverse complement strand
ATGCCGGCGCCCGCGCAATACAAGGCGATCTTGCCGATGGGAATACCCATGTCGCCGGCGCCTTGGTCGCCCAGCCCCAGAATGCGTTCGTTGTCCGTCACGACAATCAGCCGGATGTCGCGCTCGGGCCAGTTCCGCAGCACGTCCGGGATACGGTCGCGATCCTCGGGCGTGAGCCATATCCCGCGCGCCTGGCGGAAAATGTGGCTGTATTTCTGGCACGCCTGTCCGACCACGGGCGTATAGACGATCGGCAACAGTTCGGCGGTGTTCTCTACCAGGACGCGATAGAAGAGGGTCTCGTTTCGATCTTGAAGGGCCGCCAGGCCGATGAACTTCTCGAGATCGGTCTCTTTAGCGCGCAGGTGCTCCATTTCCAGGGCTACCTGCTCCTTGATGGAGAGTTGGCGGTCCGGCAGCAGGCCGCGCAGGCCCAACGCGTCGCGCTCCTCGGGCGAGAATGCCAGCCCTTTGTTGCACAAAGAGCAAGTTAGCAGGGCCCGCCCGGTCAGTTGCACGGGACAAGGCCGTTTCTTCCACTGGGGTTGATCAAACATCGCAGGACTCCTTACGTCTCTGATGCGGGTCTGGCGTCACGCGCCCGGGACACAAAACCTAAACGCGGCCCGGCAGCAAAACCCATGCCACCGGTGCGCAGCACCGGCTTGACCCAGCCGGCCGGGTCGGGCGCGACCCCGGTAGTGTAACGGCCGGCCGGTCCGAATGCAGCCAAAGAGGGGAGATGCGGGTGCTCAGACTTCGGGGTATGTCTTGTGGTGGAAGCAGGGTGCCGGTGCTCAACCTCGTTTGATTGGCAAGATAGTCGAAGTAGTCCAGACCACTTGCCGGCCCTCAACGCGGCGGTCGAGCCGGTGAGCGACCACGGCAAGGGCTTTGCGGTCGTCGCCCACTCAGCAAATACCCGCGGCTTGGCAAGCGCAGGCTCCGTGCAGGCGCCAACGAAGCATGCTGGCCGAGTGACGCGCCGCCGAATCCGACGGCCCCGATTTGAATTCTCCCAAACCTGAACGCGGGCGAGGCGCCCGCGTGAGCGCAAACGCGCCCGCGAGTTGCGACGGCATTTTGCTCCTCACGGCTGGCGAGGCCGCCCGGTAATGAGTGCATGTTCACACAATCCCAGTGGCCAAATGCGCTCACCGGACTTATAGTGAAGCCTCGAAAGCGCTCCCGGAATGGAGCTCACAGCATTGACGCCTGTGAGTTCGCGAGATTATCAGACGTGGCGACGGGAACGAATCTTGCCCAACCAACCCGTTGGCAGGCCGCGATTGTTTCGGTATGAAACCGACGCGAGCCGCGGCTATCGGTAGCTGGTCTGTTTGGGAATCCAGGCGTGCCGCGGGGCTCGTGTGCTCCGGCGGGCCGCGCCGGGCAGAGAACCGCTGGCCCGCCGCTGCGGGCCGCTTTCCGGGTGCGGCATGGTGGAATTGACAATCTTCGGCCGCGGCGGCAGGGGCGGTGTCACCCTCGCCAAACTAATTGCCAACGCCTACTTCTTACGCGGTAAGTATGCTCAGGCCTTCGGCGTCTACGGCGCCGAGCGGTCCGGTGCACCGGTCCAGGCTTACGTTCGGATCGACGATGAGGAAATAACCAACCACAACGAAATCCGCGAGCCGGATCACATCATCGTCATCGATCCAACGCTGATCGCGCCTTCAGTGGCGTCCGGCATGAAGCCCGACGGCTTTGTGTTACTGAACACTCCGCAGCCGCCGGAGAAATTCGTCGAGATGTTCCCCGGGCGCCGCGTAGCCACGGTAGATGCCAACGAAATCGCCTTCGCGAACGGGCTCGGTTCCAAAACCGTTCCGATTGTGAATACGACCCTCGTCGGCGCTTTCGCCCGGCTGGTAGACATGCCGTTCAGCGACGTGGAAGCGGCTCTGGCCGAGGCGCATTTCGGCGGCCCGAACGTCAAGGCAGCCAAGCAGGCGTTCGACGCGATACAGTCGAAAAAGCTGTCCGGCAAGGTTGAAGTGCAAGCCGCACCGCGAAAGAAGAACCGCATAGCGGGAATCTTGGACGCGGAAGTCGGCGGCATGCCGACCATTCGTACCGGCACGTGGGCTTCACGGCGTCCAAGCCGTCATGAGCTCACCCCGGCCTGCAACAACGGTTGTCCCGCCGGCAACGACGTGCGCGGTTTCGTGCAAGCCGTCGCCCGCAAAGAGTACGACGAGGCGCTGCAACTGATACTGAAGACGTCGCCTTTCCCGGGCGTATGCGGACGTGTCTGCCCCGCGCCGTGCATGCAAGCTTGCAATCGGCGCGAGCACGACGAGTCCATCAATATCCGGGAGATCGAACGCTACGTCGCCGACCATGCCTTGTGGCCCAGCGCCACGCAACCGGTGCGCGAAACGGAAATCGCGGTTGTCGGCTCCGGTCCGGCAGGTCTCAGTGCGACGTATCACCTCGCCCGCCTCGGATACCGCGTCCACCTTTTCGAGGCCGGCGATGAGATCGGCGGCGTGCTGCGAACCGGCATTCCCGCCTACCGCCTGCCGCGCGACGTGCTCGACCGGGAGATCAGCTTCATACTGCGGCATGGCGTGCAGACGCATACCAAGCGCCGCATCGGTCGCCAAGAACTGCTCGACCTGACGCACAAGTACGCGGCCGTGTTTGTGGCCACCGGCCTGCAAGAACTGCGGTCGCTGAACCTCGGCAATTTGGCCGAGGACATGGTGATGCAGGGCATCGATTTCCTGGACAGTGCGCGGCGCGGGCGGATCAGTCTCACCGGGCAGCGGGTAATCGTAGTGGGCGGCGGGAACACCGCGATGGATGCCGCGCGCACGGCGCTGCGCGTCGGCGCACGCAATGTACGGGTCATCTATCGCCGCACGCGGGCGGAAATGCCGGCCATCGCGGAAGAAATCGACGAGGCGCTGGAAGAGGGCATTTTGCTGGATGAGCTGGTCAACCCCCTGCGGCTGCACCAGGATGCGGACGGAACGGTGCTGACGTGCCAGCGCATGAAACTGGGGCCGCCGGATGAGTCGGGCCGCCCGCGACCGGTCCCGCTCGAGACCGAGGACGCGGTATTCGAAATCCGGTGCGACAAGGTACTGCTGGCCCTCGGTCAGAGCAGCGATCTGACAATCCTGCCGGAGGGTTCTGAGGTCCACGTGGGCAAGGCCCTAGCCGGACTGACCGGCGCGCCGGTGTTCGCCGGCGGTGACTTTGCCACCAATGATGGCACGGTCACCGCGGCGGTGGGCAATGGCCGCCGAACCGCGCTGCACATTCACCGTCTGCTGAGCGGTGAAGATCTTTTCCCGCCGGCGCCTGCTCCGGTGGCCGGCCCCGAAGCCATCATGATGCAGGTGTTCTCGCATCAGCCGAGCGAGCGCGGGCGGGCGATTCCGCCGGAGGTGCGGCGCGGCAGCTTCAGCGAGGTGCGCCTGGGTCTGATCGACGAGCCGGGGCATGAAGCCGCCTGGCAGGAAGCGCAGCGCTGCTTCAGTTGCGGCGTCTGCAACGAGTGTGACCGCTGCATCAGCTATTGCCCGGAGGGGGTGATGCTGCACGAGGGCGACCGCCGTTACAGCTTCAACTTCGACTACTGCAAGGGCTGCGGGATTTGTGCCTCGCAATGCCCGCGCGGCGTCATTTTCATGCGAGAACTCTAGGAGGCCGAAATGGCACGCGCACTGGTTACCGGAAACAACGCCGCCGGGCACACACTGGCCGTCGCCGGCGAGGCGAACCGGGTCGCCCGCGGCTGTTGCGGCGGGGCTTATCCGATCACGCCGCAGACCGAGATCATTGAGTTCTTGCGCGGTTTCAAGTTCACCAAGGGTGAGATTGTCCCGGTCGAATCCGAGCACAGCGCCATGGCGGTGTGCATCGGTGCCTCGCTGGCCGGGGCCCGCTCGTTCACGGCCAGCTCCTCCAACGGGCTGACGTACATGACGGAGAACGTCTTCGCGGCGGGCTTTTACCGGCTGCCGATCGTGATGATCGCGGTGAATCGCACGGTCGGGCCGCCCTGGAACATCTGGGTCGATCAGGGCGACAGCCTGGCGTTGCGTGACGCGGCCTGGTTGCAGTTCTACTGCGAGTCGCACCAGGACCTGGTGGATACGATTCTGGTCGCATTCCGCGTGGCGGAGGACCGGCGGGTGATGCTGCCGGCGCTGGTCGCTGAGGACGGTTTCATTCTGTCGCACACGACCATGGTGGTTGATCTGCCGGAGCAGAACCTGGTCGACCGGTATCTGCCGCCGTGCCGCGTGCCGCACCAACTGAGCTTCAAGCACCCCGAGACGGTGGGCGGGCTGACCTGGCCGCGTGAGACCGAGCATCATCGGCGCGAAATTCAGGAGGCCATGGAGGCGGTGCCGGCGGTGATGCGGGAAGCTCTGGACGAGTTTGAAAAGATTTTCGGCCGGCGCCCGCATGGGGCCTTTACGGCCGAGCAGACCGAAGACGCCGAGGTGGTGCTGGTGGCCTGCAACACGATGGCCCGCACCGTGCGGCGGGTGGTCGAAGCGCGGCGTGCCAAGGGCGAGAAGGTCGGCCTGGTGAAGGTGAAGATGTTCCGGCCTTTCTTGCGGGAGGAGTTCGCCAAGGCGATCGGCTCGGCCAAGCGTGTGGGAGTGCTCGATCGCAACCACTCGCCGGGTTCGGGCGGCATCTTCTGGAATGAGATCGCCACCAGTCTGCGGCAGCGGCCTGATGTGCTGCTTCAAGATTACCTGGTCGGCCTGGGCGGCGGAGACGTGTTGCCGCGGCACGTCGAAGAGATTCTGGACGATCTGAAGGGCCGCAAACAGTCCGAGGAGCCGATCTGGAAAGAGGTGGCGGCATGAGGGGTCGTCAGTCATCAGTTGTCAGTTGTCAGTCTCTCAAGCCCCGAGGGCCGGCGGGCCGGGGGAGCGAGGGCATGGTATGAGCGCCCGCACAGATACACCGACGAATAACACCGACTTCAGCGCGGCCAAATGTGAAGCCCTGACGAATCAGTACGTCCGCTCAGACGGCATTCTGCGGCCCGGCAACACGAATTGTGCCGGGTGCGGCATGTCACTTGGCCTGCAATGGCTTGACCAAGGCCTCGAAGGCGAGAAGCCGACGATGGTCATTCCGGCCTGCTGCGGCATCGTGACTGCCGGCGCTTTTCCAACCAGCGCCTACGGCGTGCCCACGGTTGCCACTACGTTTGCCAGTTCGCCCGCGGTAGCCACCGGCATTGCCAAAGTTCGCGAGTTAAACGGCGAGGCTAATCCGACCGTGTGTTGGACCGGCGATGGCGGAACGTACGACATCGGCATGGCTACGCTCTCGGCCGCGGCTGAGCGAAACGAAAATCTCATCTACATTTGCTACGACAACGAAATCTACGGCAACACCGGCGGTCAACGCAGTAGCGCCACGCCGCTGGGCGTCAAGACTACGACGACCGTACAAGGGAAAGCCGAGCGCAAGAAGGACGTGATGGCCATCATGGCAGCCCATCGCATACCTTACTGCGCCACGCTGTCGCTAGCGCATCGCGAGGATTTCCTGCGCAAGATCAAGAAGGCCCGCCAAACGCGCGGTTTTCGCTTTCTGCTGATTCTGTCACCTTGCCCGACGGGCTGGAAGTCGGAGCCGACGGATAGTGTGGAGTTGGTCCGGGCGGCGGTAGGTTGTGGACTCTTCCCGCTGTACGAGGTGTTTGACGGAGTCCGCTATCGCATCAACGCCCGGCCTGACGGTACGCCGCTGGACCGATACCTGGCGGGGCAAAAGCGCTACAAGTCCGAATCGATCGACGTGGGCCTGATTCACAGCCAAATTCGCGAGCAATGGGCTTGCCTCGAAGCCTTGGAAAGGTCGTTCCCGGCCCGAAAAGAAGATTAAGGCCCGTAGTCTTGCGTGACATGCGCGCGGCATGCTGAAGTGAACCGCCACGCGCCTGTGAGCAACATCCTGCCCGATTGAAACGAGGTACAGCACGGCTCGAATGAGGCGAGCCTCCGCGCCTGCGAAAACTCGGCAGGCCGCCGTTCCGACCCCTTCTTTCTTCGATACCTTTACGGTGTTCTGGGGGCCGTCTACACTCCTGCTTCAGTTGGTGGCAAGAACAGGCGTGCGCGGAGTCACTGCAATCAAGATGGAAAAACAGGCACCGATTCGTTCGCAAGTGGCCGGCCATGCCAGGCCCCAACCGTCCGACGACCCGAGCGGCCAGTCATCCCGAATTCAGCGACCGGCGCCTGCACGGTTGTTGTGGCTGATTTTGGTGGCAGCAGCTCTCGCGCTGGCCGTCTGCTCTTACGACCAGCCTATCACCGACCGCGTGGTCGCCGCGCGGAAGAGCATCGAGACCGTACTCGGCCCGCCGGCCGCTCTGGCCACGTTTCTGATATTCCCGGCGATCCTGTTCTCTTTTGCCAACCGGCGGCGACTGCTAATCGGATTTTTTTCGACGGTGCTTCTCTCCGGCCTGATTACCCAAACGCTCAAGCGTGTGGTTGGCCGCGCGCGGCCCGATGAGCACCTCGGGTCAGTTCAGTTCGACCTGTCCAAGTCGCTTCCGTCGCAGGATATATGGCTGGGCATGGGCCAATATCACTCGTTCCCGTCCGGGGACGCGATGCTGGCTTTAGTGCTGGCGCTGCTGCTGGGGATTTATTTCCCGCGGGCGCGCTTGGTTTTCTACATCTGTGCGGGCTTCGTCGGCCTGCAGCGCATCGTGCTGGAGCGACACTTCGCCTCCGACGTGCTGGCCGGCTACGCCGTAGCGGCGGCGTCCGTATACATCTGCCTCCGGCTGCTGGGGCCGACGTACTACGATCGCGATTTGCCCGAAAGCACGTGCTCTCTTTCGCCGTCGGAGGGCGGCCGGGAGTGATCGAATGAGCAGCCTCGAGCGAAGTTTGTGCTGTCTGAGCGTCACCCTGGCACTCGCTTGCGCCGCCGCTTGCGGGCAACCGCCCGCCGCGAACCCGGCCCCGGCCAGCATGCCGGCCATGCTGGACGTCGGCGCGCCTGCCCCTCCGATTCGGGCCGCAAACTGGCTCAATGGCAAAGCCGTGCAGATTGAGCGGCAGGCCGATTCGCCCGTCATCGTGTTAACCTTCGTTGACACGAGTGCCGGGCCCAGCCGCGGCGCGCTGCCGGCGCTCAGCGCGCTGCAGGAGCGCGAGCGGCAGCGGGGCCTGATCTGCATCGCCATAACGGAAGAACCTACCGCCGAAGTGCAGAAGTTTATCGAGCATACCCGCCCCCCGCTGACACTCCGGGTCGCCATCGACGATCAGGGCGCCACGGCCCGCGCGTACTGCGCCGCGATCGGCGTTAACTTCCGGCCCTACAGCTTCATCGTGGCGCGCGACGGCACGATCGCCTGGCACGGCCATCCGCAGCAGCCCGAGCTCGTGCAGTACGTCGAACAATTGCTCTCAGGCAAGTACAACCCGGAGCAGGCCCGCGAGGCCGTACATCAGGCGCTCACTACCGAACAGCTCGAAGCAGTCTTCCGGGAAGCCTATGCCAATCAGGCGTGGGGCACGGCTCTTTTGGCCTTGGATCGCCTGCTCGAAGCGGGCGCCCCTAAGGACCGCCTGCTGCGCTACAAGCTCGCGATCCTGCTGGGCGAGCAACGCGACCAGGCCGCCGCCCGCGCCCTGATGGCCGAAGTGCTGAAGAACTACAGCGCCAACGCGCGTCTGCTCAACAGCCTGGCCTGGGACATCGTCAGCACCGATCGGCTCTATTTCCAGGATCCGGAAATTGGACTCCAACTGTCCCAGGCCGCCTACCGCGCCTCGGGCGGTCAGGACCCCGCCGTTCTGGACACCTATGCTCGGGCCCTGCATCTGCTCGGCCGGCTGGACCTGGCAATCGCGGTCCAGGAGAAAGCGGTGCGCCTGGCTACTGAACCCGATCGCCAGGCATTCGCGCAGCGGCTGGCCTTTTACCGTCGCTGCCAGGAATTGCAGGCGGGCCTCACGGCCGAACCGTAGCAGCAGCGGCCCGTCACTGATCGATCTGTGCGGCACTGCCAAACTCGTTCGCCTCAAAGGCCGGCCAGCCCTACAATGCGGCTGCTGCGCAGGGTATTGGCAGCCTCCGGATGGTGTGCGCGTCGGCTCAGCGCTGGGCCGGGCGAAATCAGTTTGCTTGTCGAGTGAGTGGCGATGAAACCGCGCAAGCAGGATTTCTTGCTCGGATTGGCCGTCATCATCTTCCTGGTTCTATTTCTGATTACCGTGCTTTTCCTGGCACGGCAGAGGCTGGGCCCGACACGCCCGATCACCGTGATCTTTCCGCACGCTGAACCGATGGCCCCGGTGACCGAAGGCAGCGACGTCTTGCTGAGTGGAGCGTTGAAAGTCGGTCAAGTCACCGCGGTGCGCTTTGAAACGACCAGCGTCGAATCGCCGCGCGGCTCCCAGCCCAGCCTGGTCATCGCGGTTGACGCGGAGATTGTGCAAGCGCTCCCACTATATGGCGATTGCAGAATTTCGACCGATATGCCGCTCATCGGCGGCACGGGCACGCTCGTTATTCAGTTCGTGGGCACGCCGGGGGTGCCTTTGCCGCCCGGACCCATTCACGGCTTGCCCTCAGAAGGCGCGGCCGCGTTTGCCAACATTACGCGCCGCCTGTCCGAGCCGGGCGGGATCATCGATCGCGTGGATCAGATGCTCAATCCCGACCTGGAAGGCTCGCTGATGAATCGCCTGATCACGACGTTGGCGGACGTGAATGTCATCACCGGCGAGCTGCGGCTGCAACTGACTGTCGAGGAGCGGGATACGCTTCTAGGCAAGATGCAGGCGATACTGGACGAACTGCAGGAGATGTCGACCGCCCTCAGCGACCAGGCGCAAGCGGCCGTCCCTGGTTCAATCATGGCCAAACTGAGTTCCGCTCTGGACCTGGTGCATGCCGATCTGCAAATGGTCCTGGAGATGATCCGGGATTCGCAGCCCTTGGTGCACGACGCGCTCGACAATTTGCGGCACGCAACGCGCGTCATTGATCAGGACGTAGTTGGGACGCTCGCCGCCCAGATGGACCTGGCCAATTCCGCTTCGCTGTTGGCCAAGGCGCACAGCGCCATGGAAGACGTCAATTCGGTCACGGCCAACTTCAAGAGCGTTTCGGAGCTCGTGAGGAACCTGTTGGTCGTCGACGGGCAAAAGGTCAGCATCATCCTCGACAATCTTCAGGAGATGAGCGCCCAGCTTTCCGCCACCAGCCGCGAATTGCGCCTGAACCCGGCGCGCCTCATCTGGGGCCCCAGCCGCGGCGAGCAAAAGCGCATCGCCGCCTTCCAGGCCGCCCGCGACTTCGCCCAGGCCGCCGAATCGCTCGACCAGGCCGCCACCGACCTGCGGAACATTCTCCAGGCTGTGCCGCCGGGCGAGCTAAGTCCCGATGATCGCCGCCGCATCCAGGAAATGTACCAGGCGCTCCAGGCGGCTTTCGATCGCTTTGAGCAGGCCCAGCGTTACTTCTGGGAGCAAATGAAGTAGAATGGGCGGCGCCGAGCTGCGAGCTGAAAGAAGTGTCGCCACGCTATGCCTGAATCGCAACCTGTCTACGACCTCGTCATCGTCGGGGCTGGTCCCGCCGGGGCGGCTGCCGCCGTACGTGCCCGCCAGTTGGGTCGCTCCTGCGTGGTCGTCGAACCCGGCCCCTGGCCGCCGCCACGCGGCCCCCTTGAGTGGCTCGGACCGGCGGGCGTTGCCATGGCCGACAAATGCGAACTTGCAGCCAAGGCCGTTCGCGCCAATTACTTCTCCGGCCTGCGCCTGCACTCCTGGGATTTGAAACGAACCGTAAAGGCCGGGGAACCCGATCTGCGGGGTTGGATATTCGACGCCAGCGACTTCGCCCAGGCCCTGCTCGAGCTTGCACAACGGGCCGGCGCGGATGTCCTGCTCGACGCCCAAACCAGCGATCTGCACCTGGGCGAGGATGAGGTCTGCCTCAAGCTTTCAAACAACCGGCAAGCCTGCGGTCGCGTTCTCCTGATCGGCGATGGACTGGACTCACGCGCAACCGAATTGGCCCGGCTGGCCACGGTCCGCGAATCCGACGGCCTATCGGTTTATGCGGAGGCGCTTTTCGAGCCGGCCGGTCAAACCGGTCTGGACGTCGTCATCAGCGCCAGTCGCTCGCTTCAGATCGTGGTCATTACGCGCGCCGCTCGTCGCGGGTGCGTCCGCCTTTTCAGCCACGAGCCGGGCGCTCCTGTGGAGCGGCTGTTGCGCGACTTCCTTGCGGTGGCGTGCGAATCGCGGCTGATCCCCACCCAGCCCGAGGGCGAAGTGAAGGTGGGATTCACCGCGGCCGGCGCGGCGTTGGAGTTCGAAACGCTGGTCGGAAAACGGTGCCTGCAAATCGGTGAAACGGGCGGCTTCATCGCTGCCTTCAGCGGGGAGCGGATTTATCCCTGCATGCGTTCCGGGTGGATGGCGGCGGAAGCGGCTGACCGTGCCCTGAAAGCTCCGGTATTACAAGACGAATTGCACTCGTTCAGTTCGGCCTGGCGGCGCGATTTGGCCGATTATCTGCGGCTCCCGAACACCGACCTGGCGCTCCTCATGCCCCTGGTCTTTAACAACTCGCAAATGTCGGGGCGCTTGGCCCGTGCGTTCCTGCTCGGACAGACTTTCTGATTCCGACTATAATCCAAGGCTTATGCGATAGGAGAGCAGCGCTCACAGAATGCCGTCGTGACTATAAAAGCAAAAAGCCCGGGGAAGCTGGCTGAGGGCCTTTCCGGCCGATTTGCTCTTTGAGACTGGCGAATTCACGATTAACAGGGGATAGGCCGTATGCCTCAGACCACGAAACTGGACCCCGGAAAACTGGCGGTCGTCCACTACCCAGATCCGCGCTTGCGGCAGCCCTGTGAGCCGGTAGCCGTTTTCGATGAGTCGTTGGCCGCGCTGGCCGACCGCATGATTGAGCTCATGGTCCAGAACAAGGGCGTCGGTTTGGCTGCTCCTCAAGTCGGCGTGCTCAAACGTCTGATCGTGGTCAGCCCCACCGGCCAGGCCGCCGACGCTATGGCCCTGGTGAACTGCGTCATTCGCGACCGCGAGGGTAATGTTGAGGCCGAAGAAGGCTGCTTGTCGCTGCCTGGGGTGAACGTTCGAGTTCGCCGCGCCAAGCGCTGCCGCCTGGAGGCTCTTGACCTTGCAGGCAATCCGCTGGAACTTGAGGGGGAGGACCTGCTGGCCCGCATCTGGCAGCACGAAACCGACCACCTCGACGGCGTGCTCATCATCGACCGCATGGGGCCGGCCGACCGCATGGCCGTCCGCAAAACCCTGCGCGCTCTGGAAGAAGGCTACAACGGCGCGACCTAATCTGGCGCCGCGGGCTAGGCCGGGTCCTACGCCCTCATAACAGAGAATTTATTCCAATCGGCTAAGCTAGTCAGCGGCGCTGCCGTTGCGCGGCCTTATATTAAGTGGAAGCGGTGAATGCCATGGCAAAGATACTGGTCATCGATGACGAGCCCATCCCCTGTCGGATGCTGCACCACTTTTTGACCGGCGAGGGCCACGAGGTGCGCACCGCCTTGGACGCCGACGAGGCGGTTCAGGTGGCGCACGACTTCCGGCCGGATTTACTGATCTCGGACTGGCTGTTGAAGGACAAGACCGGCTTGGACGTGGCGCTGGCGGTGCGCGACGAGTTGCCGGAGGCGCGCGTCATCTTCACGACTGGGCTGCCGGCGACCGTGGTGGCGGAGAAAGCTCGCGCTGCCAGTAATGTGAGCGTGCTGGAGAAGCCGTTCGACCTGGAGAGCCTGGTTGCGGCGATTCGACGCTCGATGCAGGCGGCAAACGTGGGGGAATGTTGAACAGCGTCAGGCGGGGCGGCTTAGTTAGTAGCCGGAGACTGGCCAAGGCACGCCCGCGCCCCGTCGGCGCGGGACTTGGCACCCGGCTCGCTGCTCGGCTTGCTTTTACGACCGCCGTCGCACATAATACAGGGCTCGTGCGAGAAGCTCCGCCACAGGGGCCGAGCACGTTTGGCCGAGGCGAAACCGAGATGAAGAAAGACATCCATCCCAA
>JAGPEO010000093.1 GCA_018056925.1 Phycisphaerae bacterium | reverse complement strand
CCTCGTTCAGATGCTTGGCCGCGGCGTCGATGCGGGCCACCGCGGAGGCGAGGTTGCCCTGCGGGCCGCCGATGCGATCCACCTCGCTCGGGCTGCGTCGCGCGAGCAGGTCGTGCATGTCAGTCAGGACCGGCGTAAGCGCTTCCGCGGCATCTCCGACCTGCTGGGTCGCCTTTTCGAACGTGAACCGGATATCCTGCGGCAGCAGCGACTCGATCGCACCCTTGGTCTGGGCGTTCAGGATGCGGTCTCCCGCAGCCAACATGCCAGTCTTCGGATCACCGGGCGTGATCTCGATCGGCGGCCGGCCCTGCCCAAACGCCGGTTCAGTCGCAATCGCGGTGCTGTTTTTGGGAATGCGGTTCTCAAACTCCTTGCTGATGATCGCGTGAACCTCAACCACCGGCCCGCCAAGCGTGGCGAGCTGGACCGGCCCCGCGAATTTGACTTCCTCGACCTGCCCAATCTCAATTCCGGCCAGCGTAATCGGGTTTCCCGGCCGAATTCCCCTGACCGACCCGAATTCGATGATGATGGGATATCCGTCGCCTCCGAGTAGCCGCGTAAGCCCGCTGCCGAACAGAATCGCCAGCGCACCCAGCGCCGCGAGCCCTACCAGGACGAACGCTCCGACCAGGACATTTTGACGTGCGGTTTGCATGACGCTCTCCCAGACCCAGCCGGCCGTCGCCGCGGCCGATGAGTTTGTTGTCAGGTCCAGCCGGGAATATTACACTACGCGCACGGCCGAGCATAAGGAGACGAGAGTGCCGAAATCACTCGAAGGCAGACGGATACTCGTCGTGGACGACGATCCGGACATTGTGAGCGCGATAACCACCAGTCTGGCCGATACCGGCGCAACGATCGACACGGCGCGCGACGGCGCCAAGGCCGTGCAGCTTGCTGAGGAAAACGACCCCGATCTGATCATCCTCGACATCATGCTTCCGCAAAAGAGCGGGTTCCTGGTGCTCGAGCGGCTCCGCAAGGACAAGCCGCGCGGCAGCCGCCCGCACGTGATCATGATCACGGGCAACGAAGGGCGTCGTCACCGCCAGTACGCGGAGGCCCTGGGCGTCGACGAATACCTGAACAAACCTTTCCGCATGGAACGCCTGATGGAGGTCACCGAGAAACTACTCGGTTAGACCGGTTCGACGGGCCGCTCGCACGCCGCGCGACAGAGAGTGGCTCCGATTCGAATTCCGGCATGCGCGCTATGCGCCCTTTATCTGCTCGGCTTTCGGGGGGCATGCATGGGACGCAGCGCCGGAGACAGCCCGACAGGCGGAGACAGCGCGACAGGCCGGGTGCCATGCCCAAGCCCCGCGACAGCGGGGCGCGGGCATGCCGGCCCCAGTTGCTCTATGCTGCCACCAGTCGCTCCATGCGTCGCCAGTCGCGCCGCATCGGAGACCGTTAACGAGGGGCATGCCCGCGCTTACAGCTTGGGCATGGCACCGGCGCTTACAGCTTGGGCATGGCACCTCATGGCACCCACGCTTAGTCACCGGCGCTGATCACCAGGTTGACGAGTAGCGCGGTGGGAGTGATTATGTTCCCGCCCGTTAGAGATCGCGCTTGTGCCGCGCGCGGAAAGTGGGAAAGCGGCCAGCGGTCGGTCATCGCCAGAGGAAGTTGAACTAGGTTGAACTAGGAGGATTTCATCCATGTTGTATCTATGCATGCTTGTCGCGCTTCAACAGCCCGCTCCGTCGACGCCGTCCGGCGTGACGGTCGTTCCACCGGCTCCGCAGGCGGACACGCAGCCGGCTGAGCCGGCCGTCACCTATGACCAGGGGCCACTGCGGGCTGAAATCCTGGCCATGTTCGACGCGCGTTACTTCTTCCTGGAAAAGACCGCCGGAACACGAGAATCGGAGTTGCGCCTGCAGATGCGCTTCGCGGGCGCCGGAATCGAGAACACGGTACGCGTCGGGAATATCATCTTCACTGAAGCGACGGACGACACGGGTCGGGCGCTGGTTACGCCTGAAACATACACGGAAGAGCAAAAAACCGAGATGCGACCGTTCAATCTGCCGGCAGAGCGGCTCAAGGGCAGCGGACTGACGCTTCAGGCGAAGCTCGGCTCGCCGGCCCGGGCGGCGCAAACGATGCGCCTGCGCGGCTCGCTGCGCATTGTCACGGCGCCCGAAAAGCTTGAGATCTCCATCGAGAACCCGTTGCAGTATGCCGGCAAGACCATCCCGAATGAGCAGTTGCAGGCGGCCGGTGTGGAAGTGCGCGTCGTCGCGGCCGAAGAACTGCCGGAAGAGCAATCCCAGCCGAATCAACTGGTGTTGCAGATCGTAAAGGGCAGTGAGAAGGTCCAGGAAGTCGCACTTTACGACGCTTACATGAAGCAGATGCGGCCGCGGGAACGCACGCTCGAAACCAAGAGCGGCGACTCGGTCAAAGGCTACAGTATTACCAGCGGTACGTTGGACGAGAACACGCAATTGGTGCTGCGCGTTTTCCCCAGGACGGACGAGATCACGATTCCGATCGAGCTGGATTCCGTGCCGCTGCCCTGAGCGGCGGTTTCGTTGTCTACGCCCATGAGGCGGGAACAGCGGGCCGCGTTTTGGCAGAAATCAGCACCGGCGCACCCGATCGAGAAACGTCCGTTTATCGACGGACGGTTGGCACCGGAGCTGAAATTTGGCTGGCCTATCACGAGGGACCGCAGTTCCCGCCCGCGTGTTCGTTCGGACGCGCTCACTCAAACAGAATGCGCTGTATGCCGTTACAGGCATGTCGGCGTTCTACGCCTGCCAGTTAGCCGTCATCGTCATCCTCGCGAAATTCGCCCCGTCTTTCGTACTGGGGCAGGTCGAATTCAGCCTGGCGGTCGCTACCCCGGTCGTGCTGTTCTGCTCGCTCGAGCTGCGCGGCGCGTTCGTAGCTGATGCCGCCCACGAATTCGCTTACGGCACCTACCGAATGCTGCGCAACCTGATGATGGGGGTGGCGGCGGTTGTGTTGCTCGGGTTTGCGGTCTGGGAAGCGGCCACCCAGCAAAACTGGTCATACACCATAATCCTGATAGGCATGTGCGGCAGCCGCATCATGCTTTCGCAGGCCGAAATGGCATGGGGCCTGTTTCAGAGGCGCGAGCGTCTGGACCTGATGGCGGCCTCGGCGGCGCAGCGCGGGGCGGCCATGCTGGTCAGTTACGCCTTGTTCGTGCCGTTGTTCGCGTATCTGGCGCGGCGCGGTCTGATTAGCGACGGCCACGGCGCGGACGGCGCCGCGCTGGCGATCGTGGTCTACGTGGCGGCGTCGGCGGCCATTCTGGTGTGGTTCGATCACCGGCAGGTAGCGGCCCGCCACGACTTTGATCCGAGTTGGACCTGGACCGCGGTGTGGAAGCTGGCGCGGCGGACGCTGCCGCTGGGGATAGTCCTGCTCCTTTTGCACCTTTCGAGTAGCGTCCCGGTGTACGTCATCGAGCACCAGCCGGGGGGCATAGCGGCCCTGGGACACTACGGCGCTCTGGAAAAGCTCACCAGCGCGGGCAACATTCTGATCATCCAGCTCGGGGTGGCCGCGGCGAATCGCCTGTCGCGCTGCTACCAGCTCGATTTTCAGGCCTTTCTTTTGCTGGCCGGCAAGCTGCTAGGCGCGGCGCTGGCGCTGGGCCTGGCGCTAGTGTTGGGCGCAGTGTTTTTCGGACATTTCGTGCTCGAAGCCCTGTATCGTGCGGAGTACGCCGCGTTCCTTCCGGAATTCATGATCATCATCCTGGCTCAGAGCCTGATGCTGGTGACGATTGTGTTCGGCGTTATGACCACGCAAATGCGATTGTTCTGGCTTCAGGTGCCGGCGCAGCTCACGGTGCTGGTTTGCACGACCGTGGCGGCGCTGCTGCTGATCCCCTCGGCGGAAAACCTGGTGCGCGGCGGCGCCTGGACGATGCTCGTGCGGGCCCTCGTGCACGTCAGCCTCTACGCGGCCTGCGTGGCCTTCGGAATCGTGTTCCGCTCGCGCGTGCTGGCCGGCCGTGTGAATCTCACGCCGCGCGCGGGCGGAACGGAGGGGATATCTCAGGACTGGTAGAGACCAGGGCGTTTAGCAAAAAAAAGCGCCCCGGCTTGGATACAGGGGCGCTGGCGTTGCGATTGGGAAACGAGGCCGACGGGGCTCGAACCCGCAACCTCCGCCGTGACAGGGCGGCGCTCTGAACCAATTGAGCTACGGCCCCAGTCGCATCTGAGCCGCAAAAACGCCATTTTACCTCACACGCCATTTCTGTCAACGATCGAAACCGGGTAACCGGAGTTATCGCCTGGAATCTGAGGCTTTCGCTCCGCGCTGTCCAGGCCGCGGCTTAGGATATGGGACCGGACACGAAATATCAGGCCGTCGCGGGCGAAGAGCCTGGGGGCGCGTCGAGGGCTGCGTGGTGGAGGCAGGCTCCCTAACGTGGTCGGCGCCCGGCGCGTTCGCCAACCTTATCGAGGTAAGCGCGCAGCGCCTCCGATGACCAACTCGTGATCAGATAGCGGTCCGTCACAACCCACGCCGGCCCGGCAAACAGGCCGAATTTCATGTACCAGATCCCGGTGGTGTCGCGGTCGATGATCATCGAGGGCGGTAGTTCGCCGTCCGAATTCTGCGCTTTTAGTTGCGCCTCGAATTTCTGCTGCGCGTCGCGCCAAGCCTCACACAACGCGTCGATAGCCCGGCTTACCTGTGCCGGCTCGTCGCGAATCTCCGTCAGCGTGGTCATCGCCAGCGGAATGTGCAACGGGTGCGGCGGGTCGTTGTGCATGACAATGTGCTCGCCCAAATGGGCCAGGATGTCACGATCGGCGTCGAAGCCGCGCTCCTCCTGAATCTGCTTCCATAGCCGCCGGATAGTGCGACGCTCGCGCGCGTCCCGCGTGGCCAACAGGCCGTTGAAGAACCGCGGCAGCGTTTCAGCCGGGGAGACTCGGTAGACGGCATAACGCGCCCCCTCCGGGATGGTGGCCAGCAGCACGGGGTCATCGACGTTTGGATCGGCCAGCAAGCGCTGCCGGGGCTGCCCGTTTTCGACGAAATTGGCCAGGCAGTACATCGCCCGGCCTTCGAAGCCCAGCGCCCAATGCGAGCGCTCGATGTCGTCGGCCTGCCAGGCGCTGAAAAACGCCGTGGCTCGTCCATCCACAAACGGGTCCAACCGCCCGCGGATGTCCTGCGAGTGCACAATGATCTCGATCAGCGCCTGCCGCGCCCGCGGGCCACGCACGCCCTCCAGCCAATCCGTGTGACTGAGCGCCTCTTGCCGCCCGGCCGCCACCGCTGCCACGCGCGGCCACACATCCTGCCCGACGGTGAAGACGAAGAACGGGCCGATGTTACCCCAGGCGAGCCGACAATATTCCGGCAGGCGCTCGTCGCGCAGTTCCATGTACGACCAGCCTTCCGCCTGCCGCCGCTCCAGGTGAGCCTTCTCGCGATCGGTCTGCTCGTTGATCGCGGCCTGAATGACGCGCGCGAAGGGTTCGTCGTGGCCGCGGGTCTCGACGATGAGGGCGAACTCGATTCGATCGCCGCGTACGATCGGCGGGTTCTTCGACTCGTCGACCTTCGCGTGCGCGTTAATCAGTGCGAACACGTGCGGGAAGCGGATAGCGAGATTGAAGCCTTCGAGGCCGCGGGCCCACAGGCGGGCCTCGTTGTCCAGCGCGTGGCCGAATAAGTCCAACAGGAGCCGCATGGGCGAGGGACCGTCCGTGGGAGGCGCCATGTCGGGGAAGGGGCGTCCGTACCAGCACAGCAATGTCTCGGCGGGTACCAGATCGAGGCATTCAGACGGCGGTGACACGGGGCGGGTGGAGCTCGGCGCCGAACGGTCGGTACTGCCCGGATCGGCGCTTGTTGCCGGGCTGGCCTGTGCCGGCTCTTGCGGGGCAACAGCGGCCGACGGCAAGCTGGGCGCCGATGAAGAGGCCGGGCGGTCCGGCTCGCGCCATGACCAGGCGGCCAAAACGACCACCAATGCCGCCCCCGCCGCAATCCCGAATTTGTACTGCATCTGCTCAGCTCCGCTGGGGCCGATCTCTGAAGTCGGGCAGATTACCCGCGCCGTGCGGTCGTTGCCAACGATCTGCCCTGCGCGGCGTGTCGAAATCTGTGCACTTCGCCACCCCCGAAAGTGGGAAGGTGGGAAGGTGGGAAGGTGCCGGCCACTGTCCCACATTCCCACCTTCCCACCTTCCCACATTCCCGCCTTCGCACGCGGCCGTGATCGCAGACGTCGCCAAGTATACGCGCAAACAAAGGCGGCCTGCCCAGTACACCGTCGCGAAACTCACCACCGGCTCTTGACCGGCTGGGTCCCGCGACCCGCGCCTTGCGCGTCTGCTGTACAGGGCAGGCCGCTTGAAGACCGAATAAGCCAAATGCTCCGGTCAGGCCGTCGGGGCGGCCTCGACCGGGCGAGAAAGCTACATGGCCTTCTTCTTGCTCGTCTTCTTGGCTTTCTTCTTGGCGGCCTTCTTGGTGGCCTTCTTGGTGGCCTTCTTCTTTACGACCTTCTTCTTTGCCATGGCGCAAACCTCACAAAAAAGAACAGAACAGAAACACTCACGCCACATTGGGCGTTTGTACGCGGCCGTTTTCGAACCGGACGCTCACGCGTTTGCTGACGCCCGGCTCCTCCATGGTCACGCCGTACAGCACGTCGGCGCTCGACATGGTGCGCTTGCTGTGCGTTATGACCACAAACTGCGAATGCGCCAAGAAGCCTTGTAGTACATTATTGAAGCGTTCCGTGTTGGCTTCATCAAGAGCCGCATCCACCTCATCCAAAAAAGCGAACGGCGAAGGCTTGCTCTTGAACACGGCCATGACCAGCGCCACTGCCGTCATGGTCTTTTCGCCGCCCGAGAGCAAGGATAGTGATTGGGGCTCTTTTCCGGGCGGGCGGGCGATGATCTCGATGCCGCATTCCAGCGGCTTTTCCGGGTCTAGTAGAACGATGTCGGCTTTGCCGCCGCCGAAGATTTGGCGGAACAGCTCCTGAAAGTATCCTCTGATCTGGTTGAAGGCCGCGGCGAAGCGCGTCTGCGATTCCTGGTCGAGCTCCGCAATCAACGCCTGCAGACGTTCGATCGACGCCAGCAGGTCGGTGCGCTGCGCCACCAGGTTTTCATAGCGCGGCGTCAACTCTTCCAGCTCCGTGATCGCGTCCAGATTCACATTGCCCAGACGCGCGAGCTTTTCACGCAGCTCCGCAATCTCCGCCCGCACTGCCTCCCAGTCCTGTTCGGCAGGCGGCGCTTCCACGGCCGCACCCTCGGCGGCGGCCGCCGCGGCCGCCATTTCCGCGGCTCGGCGTTGCTCCTGCTGCTCCTGGTAAGCCGCAGCCAGATCTATGTTCAACTCGTCGCGCACACGGTTGACGAGGTTCTCACGCCGCACTTCAAACTCGCGCAGCGCCACCTCGGCCGCGTGTATCTGCGACTCGATCTGATGAATCTGCTCGGTCGTCCCCCGCGCCAAGGCCCCGAATTCCTCGATCCGCGCCCGCAGTTCCTGTCGGCATTGCCGCAACTCGCCGGTCTGGGAACGCAACAACTCGAGCTGCGCCGCGCACTCCGTCTGACGCGTGCGGGCCGCTTCGGCCTCAGCCTGCGATTGGGCAATCTGGGCGGCGGCCTGCTCAATCTCCTGCGCGGCGCGCTCCAAATCTCTTTGCAGACCGGCGCGCCCGGCCTGGAGCTGCGCGAACGCCTCAGCGCTGGCGGCCAGCTTTTCCGAGTTGCGCCCGGCTTCGACGCGGGCCTCGGTCAGCTCGGCCGCTGCACTGCTGACCGCGGCTTCCAGCTCAGCCAGCTCGCGTTCGAGTACTTCGATGCGTGACTGGCGCTCCTGCTGGTCCTGTCCGGCGGCCTCGAACTGCGCCGCAAGTTTGCGGGCCAGCTCTTCCATTTCCACCAACGCGCGGTGAATCGCTTCCAGTTCGCTGTGTGAAACCTCGGCCTCACGCCGCAGGCGGGCCAATTCGCCCTCCAGGCGCGTCAGGGTGCTGCGCGCTTCCGCGTGTTCGCGCTGCGCGGCCGCAATTTCGTTCATCAGCGACGTGAGCCGCAATTGTTCGTCCGAGAGCTGTTGGTCGACCTCGTTGCGCTGGCGCACGCAGCGTTCCAGGGCCGTCTCGACCTCGTCGCGCTCCTGCTGCAGATGGCGAACCTCAGCTTTGCGGCTGATCAGGCCCGCCCCGGCCTGGGCGCCGGCGATGGTGATTCGGCCGTCGGTCGAAACGGAGCGCCCGTCGAGGGTAATGAAGACGTAGCCCTGCGGGGCGCCGTTGGCCAAAGCTAGGGCGCGTTCCAGCGAGTCCACCACGATCACGCGGCCCAGCAAGTGCTCGGCCAGCTTCCGGTACTGTGGGGCACACTGCACCCAAGTGGAAGCCCGCGCCACAAACCCGGGCGATTCATCGTAATGTCCGCGGCTGAAATCTTCCGGCAGCCGGTCCAGCGCTATGACCCGCACCGGACCGGACAATTCCGGCCGGCGGTTGAGTTCCGTTAAAAACGCGTACGAGTCTTCAACCACGACGTGGTTTTCAAACGTGGCCAGCACAGGCTGCAGAGCCTGGACCCGCGGATCATCGATGTGCAGCAGGTCGGCCACGAGCCCGCGGATAGTGCCGGCCCGCTCATCGCCCTCGTCTCGCCACGCCAGAACCGCCTGCGTTCCGCCGTCGACCCCCTCCAGGCGGCGCTCCATATCCTCGAGCAACTCGAGTCGCGACAGCAAAGCGCTGCGCCGCTCCTTTGCGGCGCCGATTTCCGCCTCATGCGCCTGGCGCGTGCTCCGCAACTGCGCTACTTGCGCCTCAGCGTCACGAATCTGCTGGCTCAACTCTGCGACGCGCTGGTCGAGCCGGCCTACTTCACCCAGCGCACGCGCTTGCCGCTGACCAAGCTCGTTCTGTTCCTGCTCCAGCTCGGCGCGCCGGGCCTTCAAACGGTCCGATTGCGAATTCAGGCGCTCGCGCTGCGCAACGAGGTTGTTCTGTTCATTGTTCAGCAGGGCCGCCGTGCGCGCCGCGTCGAACACCGCGGCCCGCGCCTGATCCACCGCCTGCCGCGCCCCGTCCCGGCGCTGCTCGACTTCGCTCCGCGCCCGCTGGAGCTGCACAATTCTCCCGGCGCTGCGCTCGGCCGCCTGCGCCAGAACGTCCAGCGCGGCCGACTCAGCCACGATGCGCTGCTCGAGCTCCGCAAGCTGCTGTGAAA
This sequence comes from Phycisphaerae bacterium, assembly GCA_018056925.1. Classification (GTDB taxonomy): domain Bacteria; phylum Planctomycetota; class Phycisphaerae; order UBA1845; family Fen-1342; genus JAAYXS01. Next base: position 2,820 of record JAGPEO010000093.1, on the reverse strand, counting down.
TTTCGGCCGACTGGCTATGCCGGCGCTCGCGGGCGGCGGCCAGGTCAGCGGCGCGCCTTTCGCTCTGCGCGATACGCTCGCTGAGCGTGCTCAATTCGCCGTGCAGGGCCGCCAATTCAGCGTCGGTATGCTGGATTCGTTCATCAAGCTGTTGCAGGTCGCGCTCGTGCTGCGCGGCCGCGGCATCGTGCGCCGCCAGGGTGGCACGCTCGGCTTGCAGGCGGTCGCTGTGTTCGGCCATTTGGGCCCGAACCCCGGCGCAGCCGGTTTCCAGCTCATGGTATTCGGCCAACGAGAAGGAAGCCCGCAGTTCGCGCAACCGGCGATCGTACTCCTGCCAGCGGCGGGCCTTTCCGGCCGCGAGCTTCACGCTGCGGAGCTGCCGCTCGAGTTCGTCGATTATGTCGTTGAGGCGCAGCAGGTTGTTTTGCGAGCGTTCGAGCTTGCGCTGCGCTTCGGCGCGCTGCTGCTTGTAGCGGCTGATGCCGGCCGCTTCCTCGAAGATCTCGCGGCGCTGCATCGGGTCGGCCTGGAGCAGCATGTCCACGCGGCCCTGCTCGATGATGCTGTAGGCGTCGACCCCCACGCCGGTATCGAGGAACAGTTGGCGGATGTCCTTCAGCCGGCACGAATTGCCGTTCATGCGGTAGTCGCTATCGCCGCTGCGGTAGAGAACGCGGGAGATGCTGACCTCGGGTTCATCGGTCGCGAGAAATCCGGCGCTGTTGTCGAACACGAGTTCGACCTGCGCCGCGGCCGCGGGCTTGCGCGAACGCGAACCGGCGAAGATCACATCGGACATGCGCTTGCCGCGCAGGCTGCGGGCCGATTGCTCACCGAGCACCCAGCGCACCGCGTCCAGCAGATTGCTCTTGCCGCAGCCATTCGGGCCGACGACGGCCGTCACGCCGGGGCCGAAGTCGAACTCCGTCCGGTCGGCGAAGCTCTTGAAGCCGTGAAGAACAATTCGCTTTAGATACACGATTGACGCGATTATGGGCGTCTTTTGCACAGGGCCAAGGCCCCGCATCGGATCGCCCCGCCGGGCCGCGCCTTCAGCCTTCAACGACGGGACGCCACCACAACATGTGGTGCAACGTTAGCGAGATTACCACAACAACTTCGCCACGGCAAGGGGTAGGCAGCTTTCCGTCATCAGTTTTGCGTCGCTAGTCGCCAAGTTTCAGGTGTCGGGTGAGCACGCACAACTGAAAACTGGAAACCCAAAACTGACAACTCCCGATTGAGTTTAAGGGGCTCGCCCCGGGAGCACACGCATGGATCCACTGAAGATCGGACACGTCATCAGCGTTAACGGCGACTCGGTCGAGGTGCAGATAACTGTCTCGAACCTGGCGCTGGAATACCACGGAACTACCTATCGCGTGGGCCGGCTCGGCACGTATGTCACGCTGCCGCTGGGCCGCATCATGCTGATCGGCTACATCACGCGCGTCGGAGCGGCCGGCGATTTGGAGCCCTTGCCCGACCCCGGCGCTCCGCGGCGCATCACGATGACCGTGCAGCTTTTGGGAACCGTGCGCAATGACAAGTTCTCGCGCGGCGTGAATGAATACCCCACGCTCGGCGACCCGGTTCGCCTGGGCGTCGACGAGGATTTCGAGCTGATATTCGGCTGCTTCGATCAGATCGCCGGCAGCGGAACCGGCCCGAAGTCCTTCCCGATGGGGCGCTTCGCGGTCGATACGGATTTCGAAGTCAAAGTCGTAGGTAAGGACTTCTTCGCCAAGCACGTCGCCGTTATGGGCAACAGCGGATCCGGCAAGAGCGTCACCACCGCCAAGATCCTCCACGAGGCCATGCAGTTGCCGCACTCGCACATCGTGCTGTTCGACATGCACGGCGAGTACCTGAACGCGTTCAGCGATGAGCGCGGGCAGCCGCTGCCGAACGTGACCTACCTGTCCGACCGTAACCTGGTGTTGCCCTACTGGATGCTCCAGTACCAGGAACTCGAGGCCCTGTTCGTCGACACGAACAACGAGGCCAACATCAACCCCCAGAACGTGTTCCTGCGGGCGGCGCTGGACAAGATGAAGCGCCCCGCGGCCGCCGAACTGGGCCTGCTGCGCGAGTACACCGTCGATACGCCCGTGTACTACTCGATCGAGCAGCTCAAGACGTACGCCGAGAACATGAACGATGCCCGGCTGGTGCTGGGTTCCGAGCACTACGCGTTCTCGCGCCTGCCTTATCGGCAGTTGCCGGTGGAGAAGCAGGAAGAGATGCTGCTGACGCAGCGCATGGAGTTCAACCGCGGCAACGCGGAAGGCGAGGTGCCGCACGCCACTTACTACGGGCGGCTCCTGGGTCTGGTGAACCAGCTCGAAACCCGCATGAACGACCGCCGTTACGACTTTCTATTGCGGCCGTTCGAGCAGGCGCAGCGTAACCCGGAACTGGCGGGCTGCCTGAGCAAGGCCGCCTCGCCGGGGCAGTCGAGCAAGGCGGTCGCGGCAGTGATTCGGCAACTGCTGGGACGGCAGGGCACGCAGAAAAACCTGACGATCGTTGACCTTTCGGGTCTGCCGTTCGACGTAGTGGATATCACGGTGGCCGTGCTGACGCGCACGTTGTTCGACTTCAACTTCTGGTCGCCGCCGAACGTGCGGCAGCCGTTCGTCCTGGTATACGAGGAGGCGCACAATTACCTGCCGCGGCGCGACCGGCGCGGGCGGATGTTCGCGCGCGACGCGGTCGAGAAGGTGGCCAAGGAGGGCCGCAAATACGGCGTGTCGGCCATGGTGGTGTCGCAGCGGCCGAGCGAGATTTCCGAAACGATTCTGAGCCAGTGCAACT
>JAGPEO010000407.1 GCA_018056925.1 Phycisphaerae bacterium | reverse complement strand
AGACGACCGGTCCTGTCTTCGTTCCGCCCGCCGGTCCGGCTGCTCCGTATGCCTCGCTGGTCGGCAATTACATCAGCATTCTCGCGGACGACTTTGAAAGCGATCTCGGCTGGACCGTGTACAACGCGCCCGGCATGATTTCCGGCATGTGGCAGCGGGCCATTCCGGCCGGCGGGGAACACTCGCCGCCGGAGGACTATGACGGGTCCGGCCGCTGCTATGTCACCGACAACCGCGTCAACTATGACGTGGACCTGGGGCCGACGCAGTTGATCTCACCGGTGTTTGACTTCAGTGACGCCGACGGCCCGGTGATTCGCTTCGCCGAGTGGATGTACTGCGACGACGCGACCGGAATATACCCCTCGCAGCAGGATTACCTGGATGTCCACCTGTCCAGCGACGGCGGAGCGACCTGGGTGCAGGCCGCGCACATAGCCAGTCACGAGGACTGGGCGCTCCATGACATTCACGTAAAGGACTACATTCCGCTGACGGCGACGGTACAGGTGCGCTTCACGGTCAGCGACAATCCCAATAATTCAACCACTGAGGTCGCGATCGACGCGGTGACCGTGTTCGACGTACAATGTGACTAACGGGACATCCAACGCAATGTGATTGCGGCGGGTGTGATTGAGGCGTGTGCCATGCCCAAGCGGCAAGCGCGGGCATGGCACTGGCAAAGGCCATCAACTACGAAGGCCATGAACTGCTAAGGGCATACCCGCGCCCGCCATGCGGGGCTTGCACAGGCCCCCTAAGCGTCAGTCATCACGCCACTGCTGCCGCTGCTACACGGGCGGCAGCAGTTCGTCGTTTCTCAGGCGAAAGTGGCCGTCCACCAATGTCGCAACGGCCGCGCCACGGAGTTTCCAGCCTCCAAACGGCGTGTTGCGCGCCTTTGAACGCATCCGCTCCGGATCGACCGTCCACTCGCGCTGCGGATCGATCACGGTCACGTCGGCCGGGGCGCCGACTTTCAACGTGCCGCCGCTGACGCCCAGCAGTTCGGCCGGGCGGGTCGACATCGCCCGTATGAGCTGCGGCCAGTCTATGATCTTCGGCTCGATCAGGGCCCGGATGGCCAGAGCGAGCGAGGTTTCCAGGCCGATGATGCCGAAGGGCACGTCCTGGAACTCGTGCTCCTTGTCCTGAGGTCCGTGTGGGGCGTGGTCGCTGACGATGCAGTCGATCGTGCCGTCCTTCACGGCTTGCAGGCAGGCCTCGCGGTCGGGCTTACTGCGCAGCGGGGGGTTCATTTTGAAATTCGGATCGTAAGTCGTGCAGGACTCCTCCGTCAGCAGCAGGTGGTGCGGGCAGACTTCCGCCGTCACGCGGCGGCCGGCCGCCCGGGCGCGACGAACCAACTCCACCGCCCCCTTGGTGGTGATGTGCGCCACGTGATAGCGCACGTCCGTCTGGGAGGCCAACATGATGTCGCGCTGCACGATCAGGTCTTCGGCCATCGCGGGCATGCCCGGCAGGCCAAGCATGGTCGCCGTCTCACCGCCGTTCATACAGCCGCGGCCCGTCAGCGACTTGTCCTCGCAATGCTGGATGAAAAGGCGATCGAACATGCTCAGGTAGTTCATGGCGCGCAGGCAAACGGCCGAATCGGTGATGCAATCGCCATCGTCGCTGAAGGCCACCGCCCCGGCTCGCACCATGAGCCCGATTTCCGCCAGCTCTTTGCCGGCCCGGCCCTTGGTGAGTGCGCCGATCGGGTAAACGCGCGTGCGCGCCACACGCGCCGCCTGGCGCAGAACGAACTCTATCTCCGAATCAGAATCGAGCGCCGGCTCGGTGTTCGGCATGCAGGCCACCGCCGTGAAGCCGCCGGCCGCCGCAGCCGCCGTGCCAGTTTCGATCGTCTCTTTCTCTTCCTGGCCCGGCTCCCGCAGGTGCACGTGCATATCGATCAGGCCCGGCGCCACGATGCAACCGGCCGCGTTAAAAACTTCGTCAGCCGTCGGAGCGCCGCGGCCGAGGGCGGCAATGACGCCCTGGGCGATGACGACGTTCATAACCTCGTCAATTTGCTGGCTGGGATCGATTACGCGTCCGCCGCGAATCAAAATCGTCTTGCTCATACACCACGCGCCTGTGTAGGCCCTGAGTTCCGGCCCGTTGGTCGGGCTGCCCGGCGAGCTATCATACTCTTATGGCGGCACAGGGGTAGCCCCGCACCTGGGGACTGCCGGAGTGACGATGAAGACCCACGGCGAATTATTGCGGCGCCGCTTCGAGAGCGGCATTCTCGTTCTGGATGGCGCGACCGGGACCGAGCTGGAACGTCACGGCCTTGTCACCAGCATCCCGCTCTGGTCGGCTGCGGGGTTGTTCGAGTGTCCTGAGTTGGTCGAGCAGGTTCACCGCGATTACGCGGCGGCCGGGGCGGACATCGTCATAGCGAACACCTTCCGCACCAACGCCCGGACCCTGGAAGCGGCCGGCATGCTGGAGAGCGGGGCGGAACTAAACGCCTGTGCGGTGTGGCTGGCCCGGCAAGCGGTGAGTAGTGAGGGCGTACTGGTCGCGGGCAGCGTCGGCCCGGTTGCGGATTGCTACTGCCCCGAGCTCACGCCGGAGGAAGTAATCCTCGAGGAGGAGCACGCGCAGATGGCCGAGTGGCTGCAGGCCGCCGGCGCCGATCTGCTGTGGATCGAAACCATCGGTACGGTTCGCGAGGCCCGCGCGGCGGCGGCGGCCGCTTATGGCAGGGGTTTGCC
>JAGPEO010000092.1 GCA_018056925.1 Phycisphaerae bacterium | reverse complement strand
AGATCGTCCGCCGACGACAAATCGCAGTCGTCAATCAAACCATCATCGTCGCTGTCCAGTTCACACTCATCCGGTACACCATTGGCATTGCAGTCAGCGCTATCGCCGCTCGCAATGTTGTCGCGGTCCGACTGGCCGTCCGCATTGCAGTCCAGCCAAGGCTCGAACTCCACATAGACGGTTTTGCTCCCGTCCATTATGACACTATTGGTGTTCGCCGTTGATGAATCATCAGCCGTACCCGCCCAGGCCTTCACCTGGTAGCCATCGTCGGGCGTCGCCAACAAAGTCACTACGGTCCCTTCCCGGTACGTGCCGCGTCTGGGCGACACCGTTCCGCCGCTGCCGCGCACCCAGACCGAGAGCTGGTAAATCGCGAACGGGTCAATGGCAAAGACAACCGACACCGTGCGGTCGCTCATCATTGTGACGGTATTCGACAAAGTTCCAAAAGGCGGTAAATCGTCCGCGCCATACCAGCTCTGGACTGTATACCCCTCGGCCGGCACCGCCGTGAGCGTGACTACCGTATCCTGCACGTATGTGCCCCATTCGTCCGGCGCCGGCGAGGCAATTACTTCGCCCAAGTCCGCGGAGGCTTGCACCGTCAGTCGATAGCGCTGCTGCAAGTACTCGCGCTCCAGCCGCATAACACCGTCGCGTACGATCTGCACGGACTCCGCCGGCGGGGCGCTCCAGCCGGCTGCGGACGCGTAACTGACCGTGTGCCGCCCTACCGGCAGATCCGCCACGATCCGGCCGCTGTCCTGCCACGCTCCTCCGTCCACGCGCCATTTCGCTCCCGACAGCCTGGCCGCACTCGGCTCCAGCACAACTGTTAACGCACCGGTCCAGACTTCCGCGTCGTAGTTCTCGAGCGGCATGTTCGTGAAAACATCCTGGTACTCACGAGTCGCCGGCTCAAACCTACAACCGGCCTTGGTCGGCGTGGCCGTGCCGGAAAAACCGTATGGCACAACCGCGCTGTACTGCCCGTTGCCGCTCGTAACCGGATTGCCGGGCAGCCCCAGCATCGTTACACCGGGCACCCCCGCACCGTCTTCGTCGGCAATACGCCCGGAAATCACGAATGTCGGTGGGATCGCAATGTAGTTCTCATTGAGCCGGTCGCCGGTCAACGAACTATAAGTGATGCTCGGTGGCGAAAACGTGAATGCAGTCTTCTGCGGCCGCACCGTCCCGCTGAAGCCATAGTCTACCTCTGCGGTGTAGTATCCGTCTTCGTCAGTCACGGCCGGCCCTGGCAGTCCCGTCAGCGTCACGCCCGCGACGGGCGCGCCGGCGGCGGTGGTCACGCGGCCGCTGACGGTCAAGGTCGTCGCCACCGAGTCGACGTTCAGCATTATGTCGCCGACCGCCCCGGCCTTACCGGCCACGCGAATCAAGTACTGCGTGCCGGCCGTTATCGAAAACTGTACCTGCGAAACCGTCCCGGGCGCGTCGTCGCAGGTCGCATCGTCGCTGCACGCCAGTTCCGCGCCTGCGCAGCCCGAATAGACGCTCAATACCGTATCGAAGCTGCTGCCACACGTGTCAATCGTGGCCGTCCCCGGATACGCGGCCACATAGCGCCACCACACGTCGGCCCCGCTGGCAGCGCACGACGCGCCGCCGTCCGTAGTGGCCGCCGCGTTTGATGCCGTGAAGGTGCCGTCGCCGATCAGCGGCGCCGTAGCGCAATCGTCGCCCGGCCCCGCACCGATACCCGTACCAGACACCGTGGCCGTTGCCCCACCGCCGCCGCTGAACTGCAGCGTGGCGCTGAAGTCGCCCTGCATCGTCGGCGCGAAGCGCACCGTGATGGACTGCGACTCGCCCGGCCCCAGCTCGTATCCGCGTGAGCCGACAATGCTGAACGGCGCCGCCGGCGCCGCCACGGCACCTTCCAACACGTCGCCGCCCACGTTCCTGACCGTGAAGACCCTGTCGGCCGTCGCGCCCACCGCCACGTCGCCGAAGTCGCGGGAAGCCGGCGTGACTTCTATCTCCGGACTTCCAACGCCGGTGTACTCTACGAAGCAGGCCGCATAACCCACTCTCGAGCACCCATACTGGATGCGCATGTAACCGCCTTCGCCCCAATACGGTCCCCACGAGTTGCGCAAAATCCATGCCCCGTCCGCGTCGTCCCAGCCCACTAGAGCCACGGCATGGTTGGGTGTGCCGTCGGTGCAGGCGTTGAATACGCCCCCACTGTAATTGGTAAACGCGCTGTCTACATAAACCCCTACCGAAACCGGCCCGTAATCGATGATCGCCTGCTTGATGGCCGCCGTACTCGGCACACCGCCGCTACTGCCAACGTAGGCCCAGCCGGCGATCGTGTACGGATGCGCATACGGGCAATTGCACGGCACCTGGCTGGCCACGTAGGGGAAGGCCGACTCAAGCACCGCCCCGCTGCCGCCGCAGGAATCGGTGCGCCATTCATGATACTCGTGCGCGAACCACCCGCCGGAGCAGCTATAGTTGCTGCGATTACAACTCAGCAGCCACTGCTCGGACAGATCGACGCTGATCCCATCACGAATCAGGATGTTGCATTCCAGCGGGGCGACCGTCGCGAACGCCCAGCACGAACCGCACCCACCCTGGTTGCGAACCGGCGTGCACCCGCCCTGCTCACGCCAGTCAAACCTCGCCGGCAATCCCAGGCGTAGCGGCGATAACTCGACGAAACGTGCCCCGGCCTCCCAGTTTTCCGGCACGACCAGCCCGCACAATTCCTCTAGCGGGCGGTCACTGGCCGGATTTTGGCCCACCGTAAACGTCCAACCTTCCGCCTCGCCCTGGGCCCGCAAAGCGGCGAGCTCATCCTCGATATCCGCGCTACTCACCGGCTTCGCCAGGCTCAGCAGCGCTGCGACGCCGATAACCCACCACACAGCCCGCTGGCGCCCCTCGTCCATTGTCGGCCTCCTCGCGCGATAGCACTTTCGCGCGCAGGCGCAAGCGCCCGCGCGTCAATGTATTATGCAAATTGCCGGCGCCACCTGCATAACCATTCGCGCTCGCCGCGCCGCGCCCGAAATTGTGGGGCTCGTAGTTGGCAATTTAGTGCGTCCGAACAATAATCCGAACGTTTATGAGACGATCCCCAAGATCAACGCAGCGGGCGTTCTCCCGTGAGGTATTCATGACCGGCAAACGATTGACTATCGGATTCGCGGTTCTCAGTTCCTTTCTCGTGACGGCGTTCGCCCAGGATTCGCGGCCCGCGCGCCAGCGCATCGAATATCCTCAGGCACGACAGACCGAGGACGTCAACCAACTGGGCAGCCTGACCATCCCCGACCCGTATCGCTGGATGGAGGATTTGGACTCGACCGAACTGGCCGACTGGGTCGCGGCCGAAAACAAGATTACCAACGCCTTCCTCGAGCAGGTTCCGGCCCGCGAGGCAATCCGCCAACGCCTGACGCACCTGTGGGACTTCGAGCGTTACGGGGTCCCAAGCCAAAGGAACGGCCGCTATTTCTTCGCCAAGAACGACGGCTTGCAGAACCAGAGCGTTTTCTACTGGATGGACCAGCTCGACGGCACGCCGCGCGTGCTGCTTGACCCCAACACGCTCTCCCCGGACGGCACCATCGCCGTGGCCGGCATGGCCGTCAGCCACGACGGGCAGGAACTGGCTTACGGGCTGTCGACCGCCGGCTCGGACTGGGTCACTTACCGCGTGCGCAACGTTGCCAGCGGCGAGGACCGGCCCGACGTGCTTGAGTGGATAAAGTTCAGCGGCGTGTCGTGGACCAAAGACAACGCGGGCTTCTACTACAGCCGGTTCGATAAGCCCGAAGGCAACGTGCTGGAGGCGGTGAATTACTACAACAAGCTTTTCTATCACCGGCTGGGAACGCCGCAATCCGAAGACCGCCTGGTCTACGAACGCCCGGATGAGAAGGAATGGAGCTTCAGCCCGCACGTGACCGATGACGGCCGCTATCTGATCATCTCGATCTCGCGCGGCACCGACCCGCGCAACCGCGTGTACTACCGGGATCTGCAGGCAGCGGACGCGCCGATCGTGCCATTGCTGAACGATTTCGACGCCCAGTACAACTTCATCGACAATGACGGCCCGGTGTTCTGGTTTACGACTAACCTCGACGCGCCGCGCAACCGCGTGGTTGCCATCGATACGCGCCGGCCGCAGCGTGAGCACTGGAAAGAGGTCATTCCGCAGGCAGAAGAGACGCTCCAGGGTGTGAACATCGTGCATGACACGTTCATCGCCTCATACCTCAAGGACGCTCACGCCCAGGTCCGCATGTTCGACCTCACCGGCCGCCTGCTGCGCGAACTGGAGCTGCCCGGAATCGGCAGCGCCTACGGCTTCGGCGGAAAGCGCAGCGATACCGAAACGTTCTACGCTTTCACCAGTTTCGCCGTGCCGACCACGATCTACCGCTACGACATGCTCACGCAAACCAGCTCCGTCTTTCGCCGGCCCCAGGTGGACTTCAATCCCGCCGACTATCAGACGCAGCAGATTTTCTATACCAGCAAAGACGGCACGCGCGTCCCCATGTTCATCGCTCATCGTAAAGGCATCGCGCTCAACGGCGACAATCCCACCTATCTCTACGGCTACGGCGGATTCAACGTTTCGCTCACGCCCGCGTTTTCCGTCAGCCGCATCGTCTTGATGGAGATGGGGGCCGTGGTGGCCGTGGCCAACCTGCGCGGCGGCGGCGAATACGGCCAAGAGTGGCATGACGCCGGCCGCTTGCACAACAAGCAGAACGTCTTCGATGACTTCATCGCCGCGGCCGAATGGCTGATCGCCAACAAGTACACTCGCCCGCAGAAGCTGGCCATCGCCGGCGGCAGCAATGGCGGCCTGCTGGTGGGAGCGTGCATGACGCAACGGCCGGAGCTGTTCGGGGCGGCCCTGCCGGCGGTGGGCGTCATGGACATGCTGCGTTTCGACAAGTTTACGATCGGCTGGGCCTGGACATCCGACTACGGTTCGCCGGAGAACCCGGACGACTTGAAGTATCTATTGACTTACAGTCCACTGCACAACATTCGCCCGGGCATATGCTATCCGCCCACGCTGGCCACCACGGCCGACCACGACGACCGCGTCATGCCGGCCCATACCTTCAAGTTCATCGCAGCCCTGCAAGCCGCGCAGCAATCGGCCCCGGACTGCGACAACCCGATCCTGGTGCGCATTGAAACCAAGGCCGGCCACGGCGGCGGCAAGCCCACGTCAAAGATCATCGAGGAGGTCACCGACCAGTGGGCCTTTTTGGCGCGCGTGTTGGGGATGCGAACGTCACAGGCGATAGACTAGCTGCAGCGCTTCGTCTTCTCATTCAGGGCGCTTTCAGGGCAGGTCAGATCCGCTGAGGATGGTGCCGCACATACCACTGAATTTGCCGTGCCATCCCAATTAGGATGTCCGCCTCGTTCACGCTCAGGTCCACGCGCCCCAGCAAGTGCCGCAGCGCGTATTTGAGGTGGTCCGGCTTCGGGCCGAAGAAAAAGCCGATCTGATCCAGCGCCTCGAACAAGTGCTTGAACAGCAGTTCCTTGCGCTCATGCGTGGCAAAGCCGGAGTGCAAAGCCATCGGCAGCGCCGGCAACTGCTCCGCCGCCAGCCAGGCCCGCCGCAGTTCGTAGCACATGATCGTCACCGAGGCCGCCAGGTTCAGTACCGGATAGCCCTCGTCGGCTGGAATCGTGACGATGCGGTCGAAGTTGAGCAGTTCCTCGGTACGCAGGCCGAAGTTCTCGCGGCCGAACGCGAACGCCACGCGCCCGCTGCGCGCTACCTGTAGCGCCTCGTCAGCCGCCCGGACCGGCTCGATGGCCGTCTGTCGGCGGTAGAGCCCGAGCTTGGAGGAGGTTGCGAAGGTGCACGTGCAGCCGGCCAGGGCGGCGGGCAGGTCGTCCACGATCGCGGCCCCGTCGAGCAGCGCTCGCCCATGGGCGGCATAGGCGACCGCCTGTTCGCCCTTGGCGTCGCAGCGCGGGGCCACGATCGCCAGATCCGATAGCCCCATGTTTGCCATGATGCGCGCAGTGGCTCCGACGTTGGCCGGGCCACTCGGCGAAACCAATACGATGCGAATTTGATCGAGCATAGGGCCAAGATTTTACGCGCTCGGGACGGCGCCGGCGTCCACCGGGAGCGAAACTTGATTCGCGCCGGGTCGCGCTGGTGATCGGCGAGTCGCGCGAACGTCTCGGTCTTTGCCATCCGGGGCCATCTGGCGTGCACTAGGTCGCCCCCGCGACTCCTGCGATTTTCCGACCCTGCGCATCCGACACTCCAGCAGTTCGTTAACTACTGTGGCGCATTCCTGGCTTGCACTGCGAATTCAGATTTCGCGCGTCTTGATGCCGGTCAATCTTTGAAGAGCTCGCCCCCTGCCGTTGACAACCCCAACCCGCCCCGTCAACTTACCCTTCTGGCCCGCGAGTCCGGTCCTAAGCGCGGCGGCGCCATTTCCTCGCGTTCCGTCCGGACGCCGGCCCATCTGGAAAGGAGACGGTCAGTGATCAAATTCGGCCCCGGAAATCTGCGCATCCCGAAATTCGAACGGCCGGTCTACGTCGTCGCCGGCGGGCTAACGGACTTCCGCAAACGTTATCCCGAAAAGAACACCTGCCAACTTTGCAACGAAGCCTTGCGCATGGCGGTTGAAGAGAACGACCTCAAGGTCGATCCTGAGCAGTACCGCCGCATGGTCAACTGGTGTGTTTACAGCCAGTTCGCCGACCACTTCGGCGATCAGTTGCTCGCGGCGGCCAAGATCCATGACTACCTGGGTTTCGACCCTCTCGGCAACATCGAGGTCAAGACCGGCGGCGCGACCGGCGGCTCGTCCGTACTGGCCGCCGCCCAGGCCATCGCCTCCGGCTATGCCGACTGCGTCCCGGTCGTCGGCTGGGAGCGCATGGACGAGGTGACCACCAAGGTCGGCAACTCGTACATCGCCAGCGCCGCCTGCAAGGACTTTGAGAGCGAATTGGGCTGGATGTACGCAGCCTATTACGCCCTTATGGCCAAGCGTTATCAGTATGAGAACAACGTGCCGCGCGAGACGCTGGCCAAGATCGCCTGCAAGAACCACGAGTACGCCTATTACTCGCCGTTCTCGCAGAACCCGGGCAAGTACACGGTCAAGGAAGTGCTTGAGAACGAGATCGTCTCCGACCCGCTCTCGTACCTCGAATGCTGCGTCATGAGCGTCGGGGCGGCCGTGCTGCTCCTGGCGGACGAGAAGACCGCGTACAAGCTGACTGACACGCCGATCCGCCTGGCGGCCATCTGCGGCGGCTCGCACACGTTGCGTACGGCTGACCGGCGGCACATGCCCATTCTGCTGCTGCCCAACGAGAACGAGTCCACTTACAAGGACTACTATGGCGTACGGCGCAAGGAATGGCCCGGCTTCAGCTCGTTCCTGGCCGCCCGCATGGCCGCGTATCTGGCCTACAACATGGCCGGCATCAAGGACCCCATCGAGGACTTCGACGTTCTCGAAACGCACGACGCCTTCACGATCAGCGACGTGCAGACCTACGAGGATATCGGCCTGCGCCCCTACGGCCGCGGGCGTGAGTTCATTGAATCCGGCGACGCGTACTTCGGAGGCCGGCTGCCGACGAACCTGTCGGGCGGCCTGATCGGCACGATGCACGCGGTCGGCGCCACGGGCGTATTTCAGTTGGTTGAGATTCTGTGGCAGCTCCAGGGCAAATACGACAAGTTCCACGGCGACCCGAAGCTCTGGCAGCGCTACGGCAAGACCAAGCCGGCCGACTGGCGCAGTCTGCAAGTGAAGAACCCGAAGCGCGGCTGCGCGATCTCCCACGCCGGCACCGGCAGCCACGTGACGTGCGCGATTCTGGAAAGACCGTAGACAGATTAGGCCCGTTAGCGATGTCACGAAGTTGCAAAGTCACAAAGTCACCAGGCGGGCGCACGAGACCGTTCCTTTGTGACTTGGCAACGTGGTGACTTGAGGATAATCATGGCAACCGATTGGCCAACTTCCAGACTAGAAGTACTCAATGAGGAACCGCTGGTCGTCAAGAATCCGAAGACCTGGTTCCATATTCACAGTTACGGCGGCTGGGGCAAGTTCTTCAAGGGGCTGCGTGAAAAGAAGCTCCTCGCCACGCGTTGCACGAATCCCAAGTGCGAGGAAAAGCGCCTCTGGCTGCCGCCGCGGACCGAATGCCCGGATTGCTGGCACGACATGGAATGGGTCGAAGCCCCGCAGCAGGGCACGATCTACACATTCTCGACCGTGAAGTATCCCGGCGAGCTGTTCAAGCTGCCGGCCGGCACGCACCTGATCAGCGTTGAGCTGCCGGGCGTGTGTACGAAGCTGATGAGCTGGCTCAAGGAAGGCGAGCCGCAGTTCGGGATGAAAATCAAGGCGGTCTTCAACACCGAGCGGCCGACGAACACGATCCTCGACCTGGCTTGGGTGCCGGCGTAGCCAAGGGTATCTTGGGCCAGGTGCCAGATGTGCCGGGTGCCATGCCCAAGCGCTAAAGCGCGGGCATGCCCGCGCTTACAGCTTGGGCATGGCACCCACGTTATCCACTCACGTTATCCACTAACGTTACCCACACCGCGCCACCTACTCACTGGCAAACGTCAGGCGCCGGCGCGAGCTACACGTGCTGTGCCGTCACCGTCGGCGCCGGGTGTGCTGCGGCCCCTGACTGCGCCAGCATGCGGCGCAGCACCATGTGCAACACCCCGCCATTGCGGTAATACTCCATCTCGACCGGCGTATCGATGCGGCAGATTGTCGCGAACTCCGTTCGACGGCCGGTAGTGGGGTGAACCGCCTTCACCGTCAGACGCTGCTGCGGCTTAAGCGTTTCGGCCAGACCCGGGATGTCAAACACCTCGTGGCCGGTGAGGCCCAGCGACTGGTGCGTCTCTCCGGGCTGGAATTCCAGCGGCAGGACGCCCATGCAGACCAGATTCGTACGGTGAATGCGCTCGAAACTTGTCGCGATGACCGCCCGCACGCCCAGCAGATATGTCCCTTTTGCAGCCCAGTCGCGCGAGCTGCCCATGCCGTAATCGGCGCCGGCCAGCACGAGCAGCGGCGTACCCTCCTCGCGATAGCGCATGGCGGCGTCGTAAATGCTCATTTGCTGCCCGCTCGGCAGGTGGACGGTCACGCCGCCTTCCGTGCCGGGGACCAGCAGGTTCTTCAGCCGCACGTTGGCGAAGGTGCCGCGCGTCATCACGCGGTCATTGCCGCGCCGCGAGCCATAGCTGTTGAATTCCTCCACCCGAACGCCGTGCTCCAGCAGGTAGCGACCGGCCGGCGACTTGGGACTGATTGAGCCCGCCGGGCTGATGTGGTCGGTGGTCACGCTGTCGCCGAGCAAGACCAGGCAGCGCGCCCGCTCCAGCGGCTGCACGCGCGGCGGCTGGGGCGAGAAGTCGGCGAAAAACGGCGGTTCCTGAATGTACGTACTGTCTTCGCGCCACTCGTAGACTTGCGAGTCGGGAATTCGCAAGCCGCGCCACTGATTGTCTCCGGAAAACACGTCCGCGTAGCGCTGCTTGAACATCTCCGGCGTGACGAACTGCGCGACGGCGTCCTGGATTTCCTGCTCGCTGGGCCAGATATCGCGCAAGTAGACCGGTTTTCGGTCCCCATCATGGCCCAGTGGATCACGCGTCAGATCAATGTCGACCGTGCCGGCGAGCGCGTACGCAATCACCAGTGGCGGCGAGGCCAGGTAGTTGGCCCGCACCAGTGGGTGAATGCGGGCTTCGAAATTGCGGTTGCCGCTCAGGACCGAGGCAACCACCAAATCGCCCGCCGTGACTGCGTTGGCGATCTCCTCGGGCAGCGGACCGCTGTTGCCGATGCACGTCGTGCAGCCGTAGCCGACCGTTTGAAAACCCAGCATATCCAGGTACTGCGTCAGGCCGCCTTTGGCATAGTAGTCGGTCACGACGCGCGAGCCCGGGGCCAGGCTGGTCTTCACCCAGGGCGGAACGCGCAAGCCGCGTTCGACCGCCTTCTTGGCCAGCAGACCCGCCGCCAGCATCAGGGCGGGATTGCTCGTATTCGTGCAGCTTGTGACGGCCGCAATCACGACCGCGCCGTGGCCCAAGCTGAATTCTTGCCCGACCATAGAAACGCGCGGCGCCTCGCTCGCGGCCGTCGAACCATCCTTGCCGAAAACGCTGGCCAGGCACTCGCGCCAGCCGGACTTCATGGCTGACAGCGCGATCCGGTCCTGCGGTCGCCGCGGCCCGGCCAAACTGGGCTCGACGGTGGACAAATCAAGTTCCAGCAACTGTGAGTAACGCGGCTCGGGACTGGTGGCGGTGCGGAAAAGGCCCTGTTCTTTGCAGTAGCGTTCGACCAGGTCGACCTCGTCCTCACTGCGCCCGGTAAAGCGCATGTAACTCAAAGTCTGATCGTCAACCGGGAAGAACCCGACCGTTGCGCCGTACTCCGGGGCCATGTTGCCGATGGTGGCGCGGTCGGCGATGGGCATGTTGCTCAGGCCGGGCCCGAAGAACTCGACAAATTTGCCGACCACGCCGAAGCGGCGGAGCATTTCCGTGACGCGTAGCACCAGGTCCGTAGCCGTCGTGCCCGGAGGCAATTCTCCCTTCAGCCGAAATCCGACCACCTTGGGCAACAGCATGAACATGGGCTGGCCCAGCATGGCCGCCTCGGCCTCAATCCCGCCGACCCCCCAACCCAGCACGCCCAGACCGTTGATCATGGTGGTATGGCTGTCAGTGCCGACCAGGGTGTCGGGAAAAGCGGTGACCTGGCCGTCCTGCTCGCGCTGGAGCACCACTTTCGCCAGATACTCAAGGTTGACCTGGTGAACGATGCCCGTGGCCGGCGGCACGACGCGGAAGTTGTCGAACGCGCGCTGCCCCCAGCGCAGCAATTCGTAGCGCTCGCGGTTTCTTTCGAATTCCAATTTTGCGTTAAGGGCCAGCGCGTCCGCGCGCGAGAAATAGTCGACCTGGACGGAATGATCGATCACCAGATCTGCGGGTATCTGCGGATTGATTTGCCGCGGATCGCCGCCCGCGCGGTCCATGGCGCTGCGCATGGCGGCCAAGTCAACCAGTGCCGGCACGCCCGTGAAATCCTGCAAAACGACCCGGGCCGGCATGAACGGAATGTCGTGCTGGCCGGTCGAAGCCGGTGTCCAGTGTGCCAACGCTC
Source organism: Phycisphaerae bacterium (assembly GCA_018056925.1). GTDB lineage: Bacteria > Planctomycetota > Phycisphaerae > UBA1845 > Fen-1342 > JAAYXS01. Next base: position 872 of record JAGPEO010000092.1, on the reverse strand, counting down.
GAACGTGACTCTCAAGCGTTGCAAGGCCGTCCAAATTCCGCAGCACGGATTCCAGCAGAATGCGGATGGAATACGGCAGATGCTGGAGTTGCCCGAAGCCGGCGCGCTCAAGTGCACTCAGGCGATAGATTTCGACTTGCCCGCCGCGGGTTCGCAGCCCGGCGCGAGCGCCAAACAGATCTCGATTACCAGTCAAGGTCGGCCTCCTGTAAGCACCCTACAGTCTGTTCAAACCAGATGATAGGGGCGTTTGAGGCGTTCCGCCCGTAAGCGGCACGACGTATTCAGAGAAGCCCGTCGTCGTCCGTGAGCTGCAAGCCGAGCGGTTCGCACGCCAGGCGGTACTGCGCGGGATTGTCGCCCAAGCCGTAGTAGTTAACGCGAAAATCAGGAGTGCGACAGTCGCAAACATTTAATCCGCAGAAGAATTCGGTATCGCGCTCCGGGCGATTGAGCGTGACGCAGGCCGGGACAAGGTACAGGGTTGGGCTGGCCGGCGCATGGTTCTTAATATCCTGCACTGCTCGCGCGGCCTGGAGGAGAGCGTTAACGATCGCTGCCAAAAAGGCGCGCTGTGCCGGACTGACTTGCTTCTCATCCAGCAGGACCTGGAGGCGGTCTTTCTCGCCGGCGCAAAACGCGGCGCGCAGGTCGTCGATGAACGCGCCATTTGCGCCGTCCAAGAGCTTATGAAGTGCGCCGCAAGCGTGAGACGCAGTGCCGTAGCGGTGCATTTCGCCGAAACGCGTCGCGGCGCCGAATCCGCTGACGGCCACATGAGCGCTGATCTTCACGATCATGACCTTGAAAGACTGCCGCGATTCCGGAGTGGCAAAATGCGCCTCCGCGACGGGCACGGCGCCAAACTCGTA